>NZ_PSWL01000018.1:0-78532 GCF_002932755.1 Rathayibacter sp. AY1B6 | reverse complement strand
GTACTAATAAGCCGATAACTTGATAATCACTACACTCATACCGTTGTAAAGGCTGGTAGGAGTGGTCAGAGATTGCTTGCGTCCACTTTGTGGTTCCCAAAAGACGGGCACCCCGCATCCTCCTTCGGGAGGAGCGGAACAATTGAATACACGCACGGCGTGTAACCCAGATTTGACCATGTGCCTTCGGGTGCGTGTGTCGCCAGGGTTACGGCGGCCATAGCGAGAGGGAAACGCCCGGTCACATTCCGAACCCGGAAGCTAAGACTCTCAGCGCCGATGGTACTGCAGGGGGGACCCTGTGGGAGAGTAGGACACCGCCGGACACCATTCACGATGGCCACCCAGAGATGGGTGGCCATCGCTGTTTAACCACCACCTCTGATCCCCGCTGCTCGCTGGAGCGCGGTGCGGGTTAGGGTGGTGCGACGGCTGCGGCCGTCCTCCTCGCCCTCGGGCGGGTCAACTCCACAGAGCATCACCACGACAGGCGAGGAACGCATGGACGACTCAGGATCCGACCGCAACGACCGGGACTCCGGACGGCGTGACGAGCGCCCGCCCCGTGCCGGCGGCTCCGACCGCTCCTCGAACGACCGCGGTGGCTCGGGCGACTCCCGCCCCCGCCGCGATGGTGATGCTCGTCCTCCGTATCGTGGTGGCGGCGATTCGCGTCCGCAGCGTGATGGTGACTCTCGTCCTCCGTATCGTGGTGGCGGCGATTCGCGTCCGCAGCGTGATGGTGACTCTCGTCCTCCGTACCGTGGTGGCGGCGATTCGCGTCCGCAGCGTGATGGTGACTCCCGCCCTCCGTACCGTGGTGGTGGTGATTCCCGTCCGCAGCGTGACGGTGACTCGCGTCCTCCGTACCGCGGTGGAGGGGACTCTCGTCCGCAGCGTGATGGTGACTCCCGCCCTCCGTACCGTGGTGGTGGTGATTCCCGTCCGCAGCGTGACGGTGACTCGCGTCCTCCGTACCGCGGTGGCGGCGACGCTCGTCCGCAGCGTGATGGTGACTCCCGTCCGCAGCGTGATGGTGACTCGCGTCCGCAGCGTGATGGTGGCTCTCGTCCTCCTTACCGCGGTGGCGATTCCCGTCCGCAGCGCGATGGTGACTCGCGTCCTCCTTATCGCGGTGGTGGCGACTCTCGTCCGCAGCGTGATGGTGACTCGCGTCCGCAGCGTGATGGTGGCTCTCGTCCTCCCTACCGCGGTGGCGATTCCCGTCCGCAGCGCGATGGTGACTCGCGTCCTCCTTATCGCGGTGGTGGCGACTCTCGTCCGCAGCGTGACGGTGACTCCCGTCCTCCGTACCGTGGTGGTGGCGACTCTCGTCCGCAGCGTGACGGTGACTCTCGCCCTCCCTACCGCGGTGGCGACTCCCGCCCGCAGCGCGATGGTGATTCCCGTCCTCCGTACCGTGGTGGTGGAGATTCCCGCCCGCAGCGTGACGGTGACTCTCGTCCTCCTTATCGCGGTGGTGGAGATGCCCGTCCGCAGCGTGACGGTGATTCCCGTCCTCCCTACCGCGGTGGCGATTCCCGTCCGCAGCGTGACGGTGACGCGCGTCCTCCGTACCGCGGCGGCTCGCGCGACGGTGGAAGCCGCCCGTGGTCGGACGATCGGCGCGGCGGCGGAGACCGTCAGGGCGGCGGACGCGGACGCGAGGGCTTCGGCGGCGGACGCGGCGGGCCCCGCGAGGAGCCGGAACTCACCGAGGAGGAGCGCGAGCGGCGCTCCCTCCAATCGGTGCGCCCGCGCCACGACGACCCGGACCTTCCGGACGACGTGCAGCCCAAGGACCTCGACAAGGTCGCCCGCAACGAGCTGCGCACGCTCTCGAAGGACAACGCCGAATGGGTCGCTCGTCACCTGGTGATGGCCGGCCGCCTCCTCGAGGAGGACCCCGAGCTGGCGCACCGCCACGTGCTCTCGGCGGCCCGCCGCGCGGGACGCATCGCCGTGGTCCGCGAGTCGCTCGCGATCTCGGCGTACGCGACGGGCGACTTCGCTTTGGCGCTGCGCGAGCTGCGGACCTTCCGTCGGATCTCCGGGTCGGACGAGCAGGTGCCGCTGATGGTCGACTCCGAGCGCGGCGTCGGGCGGCCGGACAAGGCGCTCGAGCTGGGACGGTCGATCGACCGCACCACGCTGAGCCCCGGCGCGCAGGTGTCGCTGGCCATCGCCATGTCCGGCGCCCGTCTCGACCTCGGCCAGGCGGAGCTCGCCCTCATGGAGCTCGAGATCCCGCAGCTGGACCCGGACCGCGCCTTCTCCTACAGCCCGGATCTCTTCGCCGCCTACGCACTCGTCCTCGAGGAGGTCGGGCGCTCCGAGGAGGCGGCGGAGTGGCAGCGCCGTGCCGACATCGCGGCGCAGGCCGTCTTCGCGGCCGAGGGCGGCGGCGACGACGAGACGATCGAGGTGATCGAAGAGGAGCACGAGACGGCCGGCGCCGAATCCGCTCCCGATGGTGTCGTGGGGGAGACCGCGGTCGACGCCGCGGACGAGCACCTCGACACCGAGCGCGAGGACGACCCGATCGTCGTCGACGACGCGGATGCGGACGACGACGCCGACGCGAGGGCTCACGCCGAGGCCGACCTCGTCGACACGGACGAGCCGACCTCTGCGGACGAGTCCCTCGAGTCCGACGATCTCGCCGAGACGGACCCGGACGAGGCTGTCGGTTCGGCTGAGCCGACCGCCGACGAGTCCGTCGAGCCCGCCGACGCCGACGCCGTCGAGACGGACGACTCCCCGGACGCCCGCGAGACCGACGACTCCGACGACTTCGACGAGCACGTCGCGAGCACCCGCCCCACCACGCCCGCCGACGCCACCGAGGAGGACGCCGATGTTCCGCAGCAGCAGGACTGAGCCCACTCCGCTCGACGGCCGCGACTCCGTCCTGGCCGACCTCGACGGGGTCGTCTACACGGGCGCCGACGCGATCCCGTTCGCGGTGGAGAGCCTCAACCGAGCGGCCGAGACGCTGCGCGTCGGCTACATCACGAACAACGCCTCCCGCACGGACGCCTCCGTCGCCGGGCACCTCTCCGAGCTGGGGCTGAGCGTCCGACCCGAGGACGTCGTCACCTCTCCGCAGGCGGCCGTCGTGCTGCTCGCCGACCTGGTGCCGGCCGGCTCGACGATCCTGGTCGTCGGAGCGGAGGGCCTCACCTCCGAGGTCGAGCGCGCGGGCTTCACGGTGACGCGCAGTGCGGAGGACTCGCCGGCGGCGGTCATCCAGGGCTTCGCGCCCACGGTGGGCTGGGAGCAGCTGGCCGAGGCCTCGTTCGCGCTCCACACGGGGATCCCGTGGGTCGCGACGAACACCGACTGGACGATCCCCGTCGCCCGCGGCATCGCGCCGGGCAACGGGACCCTCGTCTCGGCCGTGCACACCGCGGTCGGCCGTCTGCCGGTCGTCGCGGGCAAGCCCGAGCGTGCGATCTTCGACGCGGCGACCGCACGCTTCGGCTCGGCCAACCCGTTGTTCCTCGGCGACCGGCTCGACACCGACATCGCCGGCGCGAACGGCGCCGACATGGAGAGCGCCCACGTGCTCACCGGGATCGACCGGGCCAAGCAGCTCCTCGCGGCGGAGCCCAAGCTCCGGCCGACGTACATCCTCAGCGACCTGCGCGAGCTGCACCTGCCCTATCCGGCGACGACCGTCTCGCGGAACGGCGTTCACGCCGTCCGCGGCGCCAAGGTCCGCCTCGACGGCGACTCCGTGGTGATCGTGGACGCCGGCGACGACGCGACCGATCTGCTCCGGGCCGCCTGCTCGGTGATCTGGTCGTCCGGCCGCGCGATCTACGGCCTCGACGTGCCGGAGTCGCTCTACAGCTGAGCGCGCCCGGCGGGCTCCCGGCGTCCCTCGCGGCGCAGGAGCCCGTCGAGCCGGCCGGCCAGGCCGACCGCGACGATCGCGATCAGCGCGGCGTACGAGAAGGTCGCGGCGAAGACCCCGGTCCCGGCTCCGATCAGCCCGGTGACCGCCGCCGCCAGGAGGCCCGTCAGCGCGAGGGAGACCGAGGCGCCGGTCGAGTCGGCGATCTGCAGGGCCGAACTGTTGAAGCCCTCCCGGCCCGGAGCGGAGAGCGCGAGCGTCATCGTCCCCATCCGCGGGAACATCGTGCCCATGCCGCCGCCGGCCAGGAACCAGCCCACGCCCGCGACGATCGGGCTGAGGGCGAGCACCGTGACGAGCAGCACGACTCCGATGCCGGCGAGCACGAGCGACGTGCCGAGCCGCATCGCTCCGCCGTGGCTGAGGCGGGTACCCGGGCGTCCCTGGAGGTTCGAGCCGAGAGCCCAGGAGACGGCGCCCGCGGTGAGCATGGCGCCCGAGAGCCAGGGCGGCAGGCCGTACTGCTCCGAGAGCAGCAGCGGCAGGTAGACCTCGGTGCCGAAGAACGCCGCGGCGACGAGGGCGCGGAGGAGGATCACCGACGGCAGGACGCCCCGGGCGCGCAGCGTGCCCGCGGGCAGGAGCGCGCGAACCCCCACGACCACGACCACCACGGCGGCCGCGGCCAGGAGCCCGGCGAGGTCGGGCGCGAGCTCGGCGCTCGTGCTCAGCACGACGACTCCGGCCGAGACGACCACGGCGCGGGCGATGCGGCCCACTGCCCGGCGGTCGAAGGGGAGGCGCTCGCGCGGCTCGAGCGCACGGAGGGTGGGCGCGATCGCGGCGCTCGCGAGGGCCACCAGGGCGACGACTCCGAAGAAGACCCAGTGCCAGCTCGCGAGCTCGGCGACGACTCCGGCCACCAGCGGCCCCACCAGCGACGGCACGACCCAGGCCGCGGCGAAGGCGCCGAAGATCCGCGGATGCAGCTCGCTCGGGTAGACCCGCGCGACGAGCACGTAGAGGGTGACGGTGATCCCTCCGCTGCCCAGCCCCTGCAGCAGGCGGGCCGCCACGAAGACCGGCATCGACTGGGCGGCGCCCGCGGCGACGAGACCCAGGGTGAAGAGCAGGATCGCGACCACGAGCGACGGCGTCGGGCCGCGGCGGTCGGCGGAGGAGCCGGCCGCGACCATCCCGACCACGGCGGCGGCGAGCGTCGCCGCGAAGGCCAGGGGGTAGAGGGCGCGACCGTCGAGGTCGGCGCTGACGATCGGCATGATCGTCGTCACGGCGAGCGACTCGAACGCGCAGAGGAAGACGAGGCTCGTCGTTCCGATGGTCGTCAGGAGGAGGGGAGCCGAGGTGATGCCGCGGCGATCACGGGAACGCACCCGCTCAACAGTACGCCGAGCGCACGGCCGGTCAGCGGTAGACGGCCCAGTCGTCCTTCGCGAGGACCGTCGGGGTGCCCTCGATCTCGACCAGCCAGCCGCGGTCGTCGCGCTCGAGGTAGCGCCCCTGCACGATCTCGGGGGCCCAGCCGCCGTCGCGGGACGAGATCCAGCGGACGAAGCGGACGGTGCCTCCGCGACGGAACAGTGTGCCGTTGTGGTCGCTCATGCGGGGATCTTCTTCACGGAGAGGTCGTCGGGCGACGAGGGTTCGGGGAGGAGGTGGAGACCGAGGCGGCCGTTGGAGGCGTTCGAGAGCTCGCGCAGCCAGTGCGGGTTGAGCTCGATCGAGGCGGTGCCGTCGTACTCGTAGCGGGTCGGGATGCCAGGGTGCAGCCACAGCTCGGACCGGCGGCCCTCGGCGTCCTCGATCGTCAGGAGGAAGCCCTCGCCGCGGCGGAACCGCGAGGTGATCACGGTCTGGAGGTGGGCCAGGGCGCGGTCCTCGAAGGAGTGCGAGCTGGCGGGTGCGCCGTAGAGCAGTCGTCCCATCGCGCGCACCTCCTCACCGTCGGCGGCGCACGGAAGGCGTGCCGCACCGTCGACACTAGGTATTGCTAAGTCGGTTGACTAACAGTCTCGGCGCCGACTGCGCTTTCGGGACACACGCCGTCCGATCGCCGGAGAAGTGGTTCGATGGGGGCAGCGAGTTCCCGTCCGGGGCGCCTGCCGCTCGGAAGGTGCACCTCGATGGACGCTCGGCCAGACCTGTTCGCTCTGCTCACGCGATTGCGCACGGCGGAGCGCGACTACGACGGCCGCGTGGAGCGCCGCCTGGGCATCGGCGCCACGGATCTCGCGGCCCTGCGGCTGATCGGGGTCGGGGAGCGGCGCGACGAGATCGTCCGCGCCGTCGACCTGTCCGCGGCCCTGTCGATCACGACGGCGGCCGTCTCCCTCCTCGTCGACCGCCTCGCCCGCGCCGGCTACGTGGACCGCACTCCCGACCCGTCCGACGGCCGCGGCCGCATCCTCTGCCTGACGGAGCGCGCGCAGAAGGCAATCGTCGGCACCGACGACCCGACCTACGAGCAGATCCGCGCGATGGTCGCGAAGGTGCCCGAATCGGAGGCCGCGACCGTCGCGGTGCTGCTCGACGGCCTCAGCCGCATCCTCGAGGGGCAGCCGCCGCCCGAGCTCGTCGACTGATCAGCGCTGCAGCGTGGCGCTCGGCGACTCGCCGAATCGCTCCGCGTAGGCCGCGCTGAAGCGGCCCGCGTTCCCGAAGCCCCAGTGCCGGGCGACGGCGGCGACCGTCGTCCCGAGGGGCGGACTCACGGCGAGCTCCTCCCGGGCGCGGTCGAGCCGCACCAGGCGCAGGTAGGCGATCGGGCGCATCCCGAGCACCCGCTGGAACGCGGACTGCAGGCCCCGGACGGTCAGGCCCGACGCCGCCGCCATCTCGGCGGGGCCGATCGGCTCGCTGCAGTGGGCGTGCACGTACTCGACGGCCGTGCGGATCCGTGCGTTCCGGGGGGCGAGGAGCTCGGGCGGGACCCGAGCGGACTCCGGAGGGTAGAGGTCGAGCAGCGCGGAGGCCGTGGCACGGGTGAGCTCGTCCCAGAGCAGCGGCTCGACGCGCTCGCTTCGCAGCGCGCGGGCGGAGTCGGCGACGGCCGTGCGCCAGCGGCGGATCGCCGCGGCGTCGGGGCGGTGCTCGGAGTCGAAGACGAGGGAGCCGACGAGGCCGCGCTCGGCGGCGACCCGGTCGACCACTCCCCGGTCGAGGTGCACCAGGCGCTGGTCGAAGTCGACGTAGTCGAAGGCGAACGGCCGGCCGACGGGGAAGAGGACGGGACGGTTCTCCTCCATCGCGATCGAGGCGCGGCCGACGTCGATCCGGCCGGAGCCGCCCACGATCCACTGCACGACGACGTCGTCCGAGTCGCCCACGCCGCCCGCGAGGCGCCCGGACATCCGCGAGGTGCGGAGGGTCATCCCGCCGTCGCCGATGGCCGCGTAGCGGTAGCTGAAGTCGGCCGCGGTGGTGGCGGCGCGCCACTCGTCGCCGTTGTAGAGCCGCGCGAGGCTGTGCCGCGCCTCGTCCGGATCCTCGCCGCGGGCCTCCAGCCGGACGCGAGGGTGGTGATCGTCCACAGGTCGTACCGGTGCCTCAGCGCGTGAGGCGCTCGATGAGCTCGCGGTAGCGCGCGGCCGTGCGCTCGACGATCTCGGACGGGAGGGTCGGCGGGAGGCCCTGGCCGTCCCAGTTGTCGGCGAGCCAGTCGCGCACGATCTGCTTGTCGAACGAGCGGCCGCGGATGCCGGCGTCGTAGTCCTCGGCGTCCCAGTAGCGGGAGGAGTCGCTGGTGAGGACCTCGTCGCCGAGGGTGACGACTCCGGTCCCGCGGTCGACCCCGAACTCGAACTTGGTGTCGGCCAGCAGCACGCCGCGGGCCAGGGCGATGGTGGACGCCTCGCGGAAGACCGCGAGCGAGAGGGTGCGCAGCGCCTCCGCGGCCTCCTCCCCGACGATCTCGACCGTGCGCTCGAAGGTGATGTTCTCGTCGTGCTCGCCCTGCGGGGCCTTCCACGCCGGGGTGTAGATCGGCTCGGGGAGCGGGTCGCCGTCCTGGAGGCCCTCGGGGAGCGGGACGCCGCAGACGGAGCCCGTCTCCCGGTACTCCTTCCAGCCGCTGCCGGAGAGGTAGCCGCGCACGACGCACTCGATCGGGAACATGTCGAGCGTCCTCACCAGCATCGACCGGCCGCGGACCGCCTCCGGGATCGCGCCCGGGATCAGGTGGTTGGGGACGTCGGAGAGCTGTGCGAACCACCAGAGGGAGAGCGTGGTCAGCAACTCGCCCTTGCCGGGGATGCCGGGCTCGAGGACCGCGTCGAACGCGCTGACCCGGTCGCTGGCGACCACGAGCATGCGGTCGGCGCCGAGCACGGGGTCGGCGTCGTCGGGGGTGTAGAGGTCGCGCACCTTGCCGGAGTAGGCGTGCTGCCAGCCGGGCAGCGGCGCCGTGGTGTCGAAGGACAGGGAGTCGTCGCGGGTCACTGCACCATTCTCCCCGATCCGGGGGGCTCCGCGGCTCCTGAAGGCCTCCTGTGTCCTGGCGGATCGGGGCTGTCAAGCACGCGCGGCCGCGGATCCCGCGCGCCTAGCGTCGAGACATGACTTCGCAGAACGACCAGACTCCGCAGAACGACCAGTACACGTTCCAAGACCCGACCGCGATGTTCGCCGACATCGACACGGAGGCCCAGTACCAGGAGGGCTCCGGCCTCGACTCGGAGATGGACGACCCCGCCGACCGCGGCGAGTCGACCTACCGCGGCTCCGGCCGCCTCACCGGGCGCAAGGCGCTCGTCACCGGAGGCGACTCAGGCATCGGCGCGGCCGTCGCCATCGCCTACGCCCGCGAGGGCGCCGACGTCGCGATCGTCTACCTCCCCGAGGAGGAGTCCGACGCGAAGAAGGTCGTCGCGCTGATCGAGGAGGCCGGCCGCACCGCCGTCGCCATCCCCGGCGACATCACCGACCACGACTTCGCCGTCGGCGCCGTCGCGAAGGCCGTCGAGGGCCTGGGCGGACTGGACATCCTCGTCAACAACGCGGGCAAGCAGCAGCACGTCGAGGACTTCCTCGAGCTCTCGGACGAGCAGTTCGACGAGACCTTCAAGACCAACGTCTACGCGATGTTCTGGATGACCAAGGCGGCCGTGCCGCACCTCGCCCCGGGCTCCGCTATCATCAGCACCTCGTCGATCCAGGCCTACCAGCCGTCGCCGATGCTGGTCGACTACGCCAGCACCAAGGCCACGATCAACACGTTCTCGAAGGCGCTCGCGCAGCAGCTCGCGCCCAAGGGCATCCGCGTGAACGTCGTCGCTCCGGGTCCGATCTGGACGCCCCTGCAGACCGCGGGCGGCCAGCCGTCCGACAAGCTGCCCGAGGTCGGCTCGCAGACGCCGCTCGGACGCTGGGGCCAGCCGGCCGAGCTCGCTCCCGCCTACGTGTTCCTCGCCTCCCCGGAGTCGAGCTACGTCGTCGGCGAGACGCTGCACGTCAACGGCGGCATGCCCACGCCGTAACACTCGGCGCTCACGGCGGGCCCGGTCGCGGCGCGGAGGAACGTTCTCCGCGCCGTGGCGGGGCCCGTCGTTTTGGTTGTCGTAACAATCGACTTCTGTGCAGGTTCGTGCGCGAGAGTCGGTGCATGACCGATTCCCTGCCGATCCTCGACCTGTCCCGCCTCGACCAGGGGGAGGCGGAGGCCGCCGCCTTCCGCCGGGACCTCCGGGAGACCACGCACGACGTGGGCTTCTTCTACCTCGTCGGCCACGGCGTGCCCCAGGACCTCCTCGACGACGTCGTCGCCGTCTCCCGCCGCTTCTTCGACCTGCCGGAGGAGGAGAAGCTCGCGATCGAGAACACCCTCAGCCCGCAGTTCCGGGGCTACACCCGCTTCGGCGCCGAGCTCACCAACGGCGACGTCGACTACCGCGAGCAGGTCGACATCGGCATCGACCGCCCGGCCGTTCCCGCCGGGCCCGGCGTCGCCGACTTCGAGCGCCTCGAGGGGCCGAACCTCTGGCCCGAGGCGCTGCCGGAGTTCCGCGAGGTCTTCGAGCGCTGGCACGCGGAGCTCGCGGCGGTCGCCATTCGCCTGCTGCGCACCTGGGCCGTCGCCCTCGACGCCCCGGAGGACGTGTTCGACGAGGCGTTCGCCGAGCGGCCGTTCTCGCTGGTGAAGGTCGTCCGCTACCCGGGCACCTCCGACCCGGAGCCCAAGCAGGGCGTGGGCGCGCACCGCGACGGCGGCGTGCTGACGCTGCTGCTGGTCGAGCCCGGCAAGGGCGGTCTGCAGGTCGAGCACGACGGCTCGTGGATCGAGGCGCCGGCCATGGAGGGCGCGTTCGTCGTCAACATCGGCGAGATGCTGGAGCTCGCCACCGGCGGCTACCTCAAGGCCACGCTGCACCGCGTCATCTCGCCGCTGATCGGGACGGACCGGATCTCGATCCCGTTCTTCTTCAATCCCGCGCTCTCGGCGACCATGCCCTCGCTCCCGCTGCCCGAGGAGCTCAAGTCCGGTCTCTCGGTCGATCCGACGAACGCGCCGATCCTCGAGACCTACGGCGAGAACGCGCTGCGCTACCGGCTCCGCGCCCACCCGAACGTGGCGGCCGTCCACCACGCGGACCTCCTCGCTCCCACCGTCTGACCCGCTCGCGAGACGCCACTCCCGCGACACGCCGACTCAGGCGCACCGGAGCGGCATCTCGCGGGAACGACGAAGGGCCCCCTCCCGCGCGAGCGCAGGAGGGGGCCCTTCGTCGTCAGTGCGTCAGCAGCGCGCGGCGGCCACGGGGACCGTCGCGGTGAAGGCGGGCTGGCCGGTCGCCGACCCGGTCACCGTCACCGTGCCGGCCGGCATCGAGGCCAGGCGGGTGGTGAAGGCGGCGGAGGCCGAGGAGCCGGGCGCGACCGCAGTGAACGACTTCGACCCGTAGGCCGAGGCGATCGTGACGTCCGCGGCAGCGGTGTCGGCGTTCTTCACGGTCACCGTGAGCACGACCTTGCCGGCGACGCAGCGCG
Organism: Rathayibacter sp. AY1B6; assembly: GCF_002932755.1. Taxonomy (NCBI): domain Bacteria; kingdom Bacillati; phylum Actinomycetota; class Actinomycetes; order Micrococcales; family Microbacteriaceae; genus Rathayibacter; species Rathayibacter sp. AY1B6. The sequence continues at coordinate 67,671 of NZ_PSWL01000018.1, read as the reverse complement.
TCGTGGCGGCGGGGGCGAGCTCGAGGGTGTCCAGCGGGACGGCGGCCGAGACCGACGTGCGCACCAGCTTGTCCGCGTACCCGGTGTAGGAGGCCGTGACACCGGTCACGCCCGCCGGGACCGAGACGCTCGCGGAGCCGCCGGAGAGCGGGACGGTCGAGGTCCACGAGCCGCCGGTGAAGGTGACCGAGCCGACGACGTCGCCCTTGTCGGCCGCTACGACCGTCGCCGTGACGGTGCGGCCGTCGGCGGTGAGGGTCGTGGTGGAGTCGACGGCGGTGACGCCGGTCCAGTTCTTCATGGCGGTGAGGACCGTCTGCGGGACGCTCACGAACGCGCCGTGCCGCGGGCTGGTCGGGAGGCCGGCGCGGCTCTTGGGCGAGACGTTCCAGTCGGCCGACTGCGAGAGGCGGTTCGTCTGCGAGCTGCCGGCGATCGCCGCTCCGGAGGTGAGGAAGGCCTTGTAGCCGCCGTCGCCGTAGTTGTCGACGAGGAAGGCGTAGCCGTCGCCCGTGCCGGTGGTGTCGTTCGGGTCGCCCGCGTTCAGCTTGATGATCTCGGGTCCCTCGCCGGCCTGGCCGGTCTCGAGCGAGGTCATCCGGGTGTCGGTGAGCTGCCAGGTGGTGTTCGGGTCGGCGCTCCAGTTCGAGGAGGTCGTCCCGGCGGTCAGGACCTTCGACTTCTCGAGGAAGATGTCCTTCCCGGCCTCCAGGATGCCGGCGGCGCCGCCCTCCTCGTTCTTGGTGAAGCGGTAGTAGTAGTCGCCGATCTTCGTGATCGTGGAGTCGATCCGCGCGTAGCCCGTGTCCTGCCAGGTGGCGGGGGGAGCGGTGAAGGTGCGGAAGTCGCGGGTGATCACCGAGAAGACACGGGAGTAGAGCTTGTCGTTGTTGGTCTTCGTCGCGTCGGAGTACAGGCGCGAGGAGAAGAACACGACGTAGGACTGCAGCGCGTCGTCCCAGTACGCCTCGGGCGCCCAGGTCATGCCGGCGGCCGGCTGGTTGACCGTGATGCCGGTGTCGGCGCCGTTGGTGCGGGTCCACTGCACCAGGTCGGTCGACTCCCAGACCTCGATCTTCAGGCTGCCCGTGGACTGGGCGTCGCCCCAGTTCGTGCCGCAGGAGATGCAGAGATCGGTGGCGACCATGTAGTACTTGTCGCCGTTGTGCGAGCGGAGGATGAACGGGTCGCGCAGGCCCTTCGTGTCGGTCGTCGAGGTGATGACCGCCTTGCCGCCGTTGACCGGCGAGAAGGTGAAGAAGTCGTTGCCCGAGGTCGCGGCCTGGTAGATCTTCTCGTCGCCGTCCGACTTGAAGTACGCCGAGGCGTAGCCCGCGTCGGGAGCGGTGCGGCCGAGCTCGGCGACGGTCAGGGTGAAGGCGCGCGTCTCGGTGACTCCGTTGAGCGTCGCCTTCGCGGTGAGGGTGACGGTCCTGTCCCCGGAGCCGTAGGCCGGCCGGGTGACGACGCCGCCGCCGCGGTACGGGTCGGCCGCGCCGACCGCCGGAGCGGCGTAGGACGTGTTCGTCGGGGTGACGAGCGCCGGGTCGGACGAGGTCCAGGTGATGTCGGTGCCGTTCTTGGCGCCCTTCACCGCGAGGGGGAGGTTCTCGGTCGTGCGCGTGGCGAGCTTCAGCGCGTCGAGGTCGTCGTTGATGCTCGGGGCGAGCACGACGACGTCGAAGGCGATCGTCGCGCCCTGAGCGGTGGTCGCCGTCAGAGTCACCGGGGTGTTCTGCGCGATCGTGCGCGAGACGACGCCGGTGGTCGAGACGACCGCGCTGTTCGAGGAGGTCCAGGTGAGCGGGACGCCGCTGCTGGAGGCGGGCAGCGTCAGGTTCGAGGAGACCTTGGTCAGCGACGGGTTGCCGGCCAGCAGGACGGGCTGGATGTCCGAGCGCAGCAGGGCGGAGGTCGCGGACGCCTTCGCGTCGGCGGTCGGCATGCTCGAGGCGACCTGCTCGGCGGTGAGGGAGGTGTCCCAGAACTTCACGTCGGTGACGTCGGCGGTCACCAGGGCGTCTCCGGTGTAGAGCGAGCGCCCGAGGTAGCCGAGCGTGGATCCGGTCGGGACGATGCTCGCCATCGACTTCGCCGTGTTCGCCGTCGAGATCTGCGTGCCGTCGCGGTAGAGCGTGAGGACGGTGTTCGAGCCGGTGCCGGTGCCGACGAGCGTGAGCGTCGTGAATCCGGGGTTGAGCGTGCCGCCGAAGGGCATGCGGGTCTCGCCGTTGTTCGTGGGCTCCTTGACGCGGATGCCCGCGAGGACCTGCCCGCTGGGCGAGCCGTCGGGGTTGCGCGGGTTCACGAAGACGTGGTTGCCGAGCTGCGTGGTGTTCCACGGGCCGACGCCGTCGCCGATGACCCAGCCGAACTGGTTGGCGGTGGTCTGCGTCTTCACCGTGTACTCGACGGCGAACGCGTTGTCGGCTCCGGTGACCAGGCCCTGGGGGAGGCTCGCGTAGCCGTCGTTCTTGAACCGGGCGACCTGGTCGCCGCCGGCGTTCGCGAAGGAGGCGTCGGTGAGGCCGGTCAGGGTGGCGTTGCGTCCGTTGCCCGAGATGTCGAGCAGGGCGGAGCCTGCGTGCGACATGTCGTAGTGCGCCGTGGGCGCCGGGACGTCGACGGCCTGCGCCGAGACGGGGACGAGCGCGCCGGTGAGGGCGACGCTCGTGCAGGCGAGGGCGGAGAGGAAGAGGGATCGCACGCGGCGCCGAGGCGCGGCGGCAGGGGGCTCCGGGGAGCGTCGTCTCATCGTCGAGACCTTTCCTTCAGGGGAGGGATGCGCCGAGCCGAGAGGACCGACGGGTGTGTTCACGTTAACATGTGTGCTGCCTCAGAGCCATGGGGGAATCGCTTCTGCGTCGGGAGCGAACCATGCGTCAGGGGCCCGACTCGGCGCAAGACCTGCCTCCGCGAGCGCCCAGGGCGTAGCGTGAACGCACCGCATTTTGGCCCCCGGTGACGGAACCATGCCCATCCGCCTGCCCTGCGAGGACTTGACCATGACGACGCTCTTCCACACCGGTGGCTCCCTCTCCCTCGACGACGCGACTGCCGACGCCGTCGTCCGCTACTCGCTCGCGCTCGCGCAGCAGCACCGGATGAGCACGGTCAGCGTCGCCGACGACTCGGCCCCCTCCTCCGTCGTGACGCTCACCGTCGGGCTCGGCGTCCCCCTGGCGGTCGCGGGCAGCGGAAGCGCGGCGGCGGAGTCGAGCGACGAGATCCTCGAGCGTCTCGGGGCGCTCGACGGCGCCGGTGGTCCTGTGCCCGCCTCGGACGTCGATCCCCGCGCCAGGTGGGAGCTCGAGAACGAGTACTGAGCTCTGAGCCGCGGCGCCGCTGACGCTCCGCGCCCCGCTCCTGCTCCGCGGGGCGCCAGCGGCGCGGATCCGCCCCGCTCCTGCTCCGCCGGCCCGGAGCGTCAGCGCCGGTAGTCGCGGATGATCGCCTGGGCGAGCGTCGTGATCGGAGTCGACGTCGCTCGCGCGCGGACCCGCAGCACCTCGAAGGCCTGCTCGACCGTGGTGCGGTGGGCGTAGGCGAGGATCCCCTTCGCCTGCTCGATCAGCACCCGGCTGTCGAGGGCGTGCTGCAGCTGCTCCTGGGTGACGGTGCTCCGCTGGAGCGCACGCTGGTGCAGGATCCCGATCGTCGCGACGTCGGCGAACGCCTGCACGACCGCGATGTCGTCCGCATCGAGCCGCCCCGGCCGGGCCTGGAAGAGGTTGAGGGAGCCGATCGTCGTCCCCGCCGAGCGCAGCGGCACGCAGTGCGCCGAGAGCACGTCCAGCTCGACCGCCAGCGTCCGGAACTCCGCCCACTCCTTGTCCACGGCACGGGCGTCCTCGACGACGACCGGACGCCCGGTCTCGAAGCACTGGATGCACGGGCCCGACCCGCTGTCGAGCTGGAGCAGCTCGATCAGCCGGGTGTCCTCGTCCGTGGAGGCGAGCACCTCGAGGGAGCCGGTGGAGTCGGCGAGGACGAGCCCCGCCGAGACGGCGTCGAAGAGGGTCGCGCTGCTCTCCACGAGGGTCTGCGTGAAGTCGACGACGTCGTAGTCGTCGACCAGCGTGTCGGAGAGGGCGACGAACGTCTGGATGACGCTGCGCTCGCGGGAGTTCGTCACCATGTGTCGTCCTGGGCGGTGAGAGGGCGGTCGGGGAACCCGTCGTGCCGGGCCACGATGCCGGAGGCGACATCGACGACAGAGCGCTGCTGGGCGAAGGCGTGGGCGCGCAGCAGCAGCTGCGCCTCCTCCGCCGTGCTGCCGTAGCGCGCGATGATCATGCCGGTCGCCTGGTGCACCACGCGTCGCGAGCGCGGATTCGTGCTCTCCTCGACCTCGTTGTCGCGCAGCACCGCGGCCAGCACCAGCAGCGCCGTCGCGGTGGTCGAGGCGCTGATCCGGCCGAGGAGGGAGTCGCTGAGCGACGTGGGCCGGCGGGAGTAGAGGTCGACCGCGCCGATCGAGAGCCCCGCGATCGAGAGCGGGAAGGCGAAGACCGCGCGCACCGCCGTGGAGGCGACGGCCTCGGTGAAGAGCGGCCAGCGCTCCTCCGCGCCGGTGTCCGGCACGGAGACGGGGCCGGCCGCGCGGATCGCCTCCCAGCACGGACCCTCGCCGAGGTCGATCTGGATCTCGTCGAGCCGGCTCGCGGTGCTGTCGCTCGCCGCGACGGTCTCGCCGCCGAACGGCCCGCCGAGCGTGGAGATCGCGACGCCGTCGATCGGGTACCCGCGCAGATACGGGTCGCAGAGAGCGTCGGGGTTCGTCACCGCGCCCGTTTTAGCCGACGGCCCCGCGCGGCGCGACGCTCGGCCGGACCGGCGGAGACGACGACGCGGTGACGCGCGGGAGCCCGCCTGGCTGCGCCGCCCGGGCGCACGAGGCGACGGCCGGTGAAGCGGCTCGTCGGGCGCGGACGGTACGCGGTGCGGGACGGCTGAAGCCGGAGGACGGCGGCCTGCACGGCGACGGAACGGCTCAGGCCGGGGTCGATCGAGCCGGGACGCTCGAGGGCGGCGATGAGATCGTCGAGGACGGCGAAGGCGGGGTCTGTCATCACGGCTCCTGGCCGGGTCTCCGCGGCCGTTGTTCTGCGCGCCGGGGCGCGGGCGGTGTCGATCGGGTATCGCCGTGCGGGGTCCGCGCACGACGTCGACGAGGTCCTGCCCGACGGTACGGGGCGCGGATCGACCGGACGACGTGGTTGACCTCTCGGAGGACCGCCGCTACTCGTGCTCGGCGTTGAGATCGTCGAAGTCGTTCGTGATGATCGACAGCGGGGTGTGCGGCGTGATGAGCAGGAGCGCCGGGTTCGCGCGTCCCTCGCCGTAGTTGACCGTCAGCCACTGCGGGGTCGGGGAGGCGAGTGCCGCCTCGACCTCGGCGCGGAACTCCTCGATGCTCCTGTTGTTGACCGTGTACGCGGTGCCGTCGTAGATCAGGTCGATGCGCTTCACAGCTGGTCGCCCTTCGCCGGGGGACGCGCCGGTTCGGCGGGCTCCGAGATGACGTACAGCCCGCCCGCCGAGTTCGCGAGGTCGGTGAGCGCGGAGATCCAGGCGGGGTTGATGCGGGGCATCCGGCCGCCGAAGTACTTGTAGCGGAGCGCGTGGGAGGGGTGGATCCAGATCGCGCTGCGGCCGTCGCCCATGCTGTGGTCGTCGCGCCAGCTGAGCAGGAACGACTCGTTGCGGCGCAGCTTCGCGGTGATGACGATCTGCAGGTGCGCGAGCACGCGGTCCTCGAAGTCGATCTCGACGGTCCCGTCGTAGTGCAGCTTCCCCATCGGCGTCTCCAGCCCCTGATCTCCGGCCGCAGGCACCGCCGTTGCCTCCACCCTCCCGCAGACCGGAGGGATCCGACAACCCGCTCTGCCGTTCTCTGCTCGATCTGTCCAGGTCTTCCGACGAGCACGCCGCTCTGTCAACCTCCTCCCTCCACGTGGCCGACGCTGCCGAGCATGGACGGCATGAAGCACATCCTCTTCGCCGACAAGACGATCCTGGTGGGGGACGAGGCGGCCGATGCGCTCGTCGAGTACGCCGTCGCCCTCGCCGCGAAGGGCGCGGCCGACACCGTCGAGTACACGGGGATCGGCGCCGACGGCGGGACGGTCGACGCCACCTTCCTCGTCAACGCCGCTGCCGCCCTCGTCATCGAGACCACGCCGAGCGACCTGCCCGAGCCCGACAACTCGGAGGAGGTGGCGCGGCTGCGCCGGCGGATCGACGCGCTCACCGGCGAGCATCCCGTGCAGCCCGGCGACGGCGAGCTGACCACCGGCGCCGACTACGAGGACTCCTACGAGCACTGAGGGGTTCCCCGCGGCGCGGACCCGGGTGCGGCCGGCGCCCGCTACCACTGCGAGGCTCCGCAGTGAACCCCCTGATCGGCTGAGGGGAGGCGGACGTACCGTGGCCCTGCGGGTCGCCGACGACACGATCACCGGTCGACCGCTACGGGCACGGCCGCGGGTCGGCCGGGGAGGACGGGCACGATGACCGGAGACCATCCCTTCTGGGTGCGCCTCGCGCGCAAAGAGCCGCAGTGCGCGATCGTGCGCGGGCGGGTCTTCGAGATCGGCGCTCCCGACGAGCGCGACGGCGCGTTCCTCCTCACCGTCTGGGAGAAGGGGCGAGCGGTCGGGCACGTCCTCAACGTCGATCCGCCCGCCTACAAGCCGTGCGGTACCGGACACCCGGTCGAGCCGCAGCGCGTCGACGGGGTCGAGGAGCTGCTCGAGCTCCTGGTGCCGCAGCGCACCCGGCTCGCTGCGCACGGCTGACGCGGTCCGCTCGACCGGGAGCGCCCGCGGGGCGTGACGCCCGGGACGGGGGAGTCGTGCGGCCGGGCGGCGGCTGGCATCCTGACCTCGGTGCGACGAGCGCGCCCGCGAGGGGGAGCCCGATGAGCGCCACCGAGGACGTCGACGACGGGACCGCCGAGTTCGGGTACCGCCCCTCCCTCACCCGCGGGATCGGCCGCTTCGGCAGTTTCGCCGCGGGCGTGAGCTACATCTCGATCCTGACGGGCACGTTCCAGCTCTTCTCCTTCGGCTTCGCGCTCGGCGGTCCCGCCTACTGGTGGTCCTGGCCGATCGTGTTCGCCGGCCAGCTCATGGTGGCTCTGTGCTTCGCCGAGCTCGCCGCCCGCTACCCGGTCGCCGGCTCCGTCTACAACTGGAGCAAGCGCCTGGCGGGGCCTGCGGTGAGCTGGCTCGCGGGCTGGCTGATGGCCACCGCCTCCGTGGTGACGCTCGCGGCCGTCGTGCTGGCGTACCAGGCGACGCTCCCGCAGATCTGGAGCGGGTTCCAGCTCAGCGGCTCCTCGGGGGTGAGCGCGGTGATCTGGGGCGCCCTGCTGATCGCGTTCACCACTGCGGTCAACGCGCGCGGCGTGCGGCTGATGGCCCGGATCAACAGCATCGGCGTGCTGATCGAGCTGATCGCGGCGGTGCTGCTGGTGGCGGTGCTCGCAGTGAACGTGGTGCATCCGCCGACCGTGCTGCTCGACACCAGCGGCTACGGCGGGAGCACCCCGGGCGGGTACGCCGGCGCGTTCCTCATCGCCGCGATCGCGTCGGCGTACGTGATGTACGGATTCGACACCGCGGGCTCGCTCGGCGAGGAGACGGTCGACCCGCGCCGGACCGCGCCGACGGCGATCCTGCGGGCGGTGACCGCCTCCTTCGTCCTCGGGGGCCTCATCCTGCTGCTGGGGATCCTCTCGGCGCCCGACCTCGCCGACCCGGCGCTCGGGCAGGCGTCGGGCGGGCTGCAGCGGATCGTGCTGCAGGTGCTCGGCGGCCCCCTCGGAACGGTCTTCCTGCTCTGCGTGGTCGTCGCGATCACGGTGTGCGCGCTGGCGGTGCACACGGCGGGCATCCGTCTGATCTTCGCGATGGCGCGCGACAACGCCCTGCCCGGCAGCCGCGTGCTCGCCCGCGTCGACCCGCGGCGGGGGACACCGGTGGCGCCGGCGCTCGTCGTCGGGGCGCTCGCGGTGCTGATCCTGGTGGTCAACATCGGCACTCCGGCGATCTTCACGGCCGTGACGAGTGTGGCGGTCATCCTCATCTACCTGGCCTACCTGCTGGTGACGGTGCCGCTGCTGATCGCGCGGCTCCGCGGCCGGTGGCCCGCAGCCGCGCCCGGGCGCTTCTCACTCGGCCGTGCGGGCCTGCCGGTGAACGTCGTCGCGGTGCTCTGGGGCGCGGCCATGACGGTGGACCTCGCGTGGCCGCGCGTCGAGGTCTACGGGGCGGAGCTGCGCTGGAGCGCGGTCGTGGTGATCGCCGCGGTCGTCGGCGTCGGCCTGGCCTGGTTCCTCCTCCGCGGCCGGCACCGGCTGGGCACCCTGCCCGCGCACGCGCTGCCGACCCCGCGCGGAGACGACTCGGCTGGAGACGTCCGCCGCTGAGACGCCCGGGAAGGCTGGTTCTCGAGGCGGGAGACGAGCCTTCCCGGGCGGGTCAGTGGCGACGACGCCAGGTCTGCGCTCCCCAGAAGAGAAGGAACGCGGCGACCGGGAAGAGCACCAGCGTCGGAAGCTGGAGCCCGACCAGCACGGCGATCACGAGGAAGCAGGCGCCGACGGCGAGCGCGGTCAGCAGGTCCTTCGTGGTGGCGGTCACGACGGCTCCTCTCAGCAGTCGACTTCGTACGTGAACCAGAGTGCCGGACCGGTTCCGTAGGGGATGTTGATCTGGCTGCAGCGGCCGTTGCTCGCGGCGTCCTTGAAGGGCTGGATCTTGGTCCGCAGGACCAGCGCGGCGCCGAGGCCGCACGCGACAGCTCCCGGAGCGGAGCCGATCAGGCCGCAGAGGGTCGCGGCGGCGCTGCTCGCGTCGCCGGAGTCGGCGATCGCCCGCGTCTCGGCGCGGTCGAAGCGGACGCCCGTCCCTCCCGGCCAGAGGACCGGCTGGGGGTCGGCGACGACAGGGAAGACGATGCCGGCCGAGGAGAGGTCGACGTGCTGCAGGAGCGTCGTCCCGCTCACCGAGTAGGAGGTGGGGACTGCCGCTCCCGTTGCGTCGACCGCCCAGGGCGGCGCGAACCGGTAGTGCGGTTGCCCCGCCGGATCGAGGACGACCGCTCCACCGTCGTCGGTCAGGGACAGCGACGATCCCGTGCCGATGCTCACCGCGTAGGGGTACTCCTCGGGCGCGGTCCGGTCGCGCAGCACGGTGTGGATGCGCACGGTGCTGCCTGCCACCACGGGCACGGTCGTCGAGCCGTCGCCGTTGTCGTAGACGCGGACTCCAGGGTGCTCGGTCGACCCCGCGACGGCTCCGTCTCCGGCGGGCAGCCGGATGGACAGTGTGGGCGCGTCCTCCGCCGTGATGGTGAGGGGCTCCCTGCTGGTCGACGGGAGGTCGACGGTCGCTGCGTCGCCGAGAGTGCCGGCAGTGGGCGGAGTGGTCGCGGCGTCGACAGCGCTGACCGCGGCTTCTGCAGTGCTGGTCGCGCCGTCGTGAGCGCTGACCGCGGCGTCGGGGAGCGCCGACGGCGCCGCGTGCGCCGGGGCGACGCTTGCAGCGACCAGAGCGCACGCCAGGAGCGCCGCGAGTCCGCCGCGGGCGGCGGTCTCTCGATGGTCTCTGTTCATGTTCTCTCCTCCTCGTGGTCCGGGTACCGCCGGGACGCGGTGCCCGCGTCTCGGAAAGGAGGCACGCCGGGATCGCGGCCGACGCGTGAGCGCGGTCGGTCCCGGCGTGTCCCCGGTGCGCAGTCCCGATCCGCTCGTTCCTGCGCTTTCGATACTCGACCATACGAGTATGGGTCTTGACCAGTCCGCAAAAGGGGGAGCATGCCCGCGCGCGGGGACGACCCGCGCACGAGGACGGACCGGGAGGGTTCTGCCCTCGTGCTCCCGCCGCCGGGCTCGAGCGGACCCTCGGGCGACTCGGCGACGGCGGGAGGGGAGGAGGATGGAGGAGCGGGTGCTCAGCCGGGCGCCACGGGGAGGAGCGCGCGTGCGGGACCGCCTGGCGACTCCCTCCCTGCTCGCGCACGCCGTGCTCATCCAGGCCGTCGCGTTCCTGCTGCGGCCCGCCGCCGTCTACCAGGCGATCCACCTCGACGTGCCGTCCTGGGCGCTCGGTGCCCTCGGCGCCTCCTTCGCGCTGGTGCCGCTGCTGATCGCGCTGCCGACGGGCGGGCTGGTCGACCGGGTCGGCGCCCGGGCCGTGATGGCGGTCGGCTCCCTCGTCGCGGTGGGAGCGGCCGCGGTGCTGCTCCTGGCGGGCGGGAGCGTCGCGGGGCTGCTGGTCGGCATCGCCCTGCTCGGCGCGGGGCATCTGGGCTGCGTGGTCGGGCAGCAGACCGTCGTCGCGGGCGGCACCGGAGGCACGCGGCTCGACAGCCGCTTCGGCTACTACACGTTCGCCGCGTCGCTCGGGCAGGCGATCGGGCCCGCGTTCATCCCTGTGCTCGCGGGCGGCTCGGTGCGGCCCGACCCAGCACCGCTGTTCCTCGTGGGCGGGATCCTCGCGGTGCTGCTGCTCGTCTCGACGGCGGGGATCCGCAGCCCGTCCCCGCGCGGACCCGCGGCGGAGGAGGAGACGGCTCCGGGGTCGACGCTCGGGCTCCTCCGGGTGCCGGGCCTCGCGCGCGCCCTGCTGACCAGCGCGACCGTCGTCGCCGCCGTCGACCTGACCGTCGTGTACCTCCCCGCCCTCGGCGCCGAGCGCGGACTCCCGGCGGGCGTCGTCGGGGCCCTGCTCACCGTGCGCGCGCTCGCGTCGATGGCCTCGCGCCTCCTCCTCGGCGCGGCCACCGCCCGGCTCGGGCGCACCCGGGTGATGGTGGGCGGCATCCTGATCTCGGCGCTCTGCCTGGTGCTGGTGGCCCTGCCCGCGCCGACCGTGCTCCTCTTCGTCGCGGTCGCCGCCCTCGGCCTGGGCCTCGGGATCGGCCAGCCCATCACGATGTCCTGGCTGATCGAGCGCACCCCCGCCGACCGCCACGGCCGCGCCCTCGCGCTGCGCCTGGCCGGGAACCGCCTCGGGCTGATCGCCCTGCCCAGCCTCCTCGGCGTCCTCGCGGCGGCGGCCGGAGCGGGCGGCGTCCTCATCGGGACCGGCGCCGCGGTCGGCGCGACCCTCCTCCTCCTGCGCGGGGTGCGCCTGGACTGAGGTGCCCGAGAACGCTGCGGATCGGCCGCGCCAGCCGCATTCCCGGGCACCTCGGCCGGGACGCGGGAGGGTCAGTTGCCCGGCTCCTCCACGCGGACGTCCTCGGCGGCCTTGTCGGCGCGCCAGCCGCGCCAGACCGGCTGGCGCAGGGTGCCGGAGGCGGTCCGCTCGCGGTAGCGGACCTCGCCGACCAGGACGGGCGACACCCAGTGCACGCCGCGCGACTCGAGCGGAGGGACGGAGACGGCGGGCTCGTCGGTGGCGTGCTCGGCCAGGCGGACGACCAGTCCGCGGCGCTCGCGATCACTGAAGCCGGTGCCGACGCGGCCGGAGTAGGCGAGCCCGTCCTCGCCGGGGATCGCGGTCAGCAGCGCCCCGACCGAGCCCTGCAGACCGCCCTCGCCCTCGCGCCAGCCCACGATCACGACCTCCTGCAGCCGGTGGTGGGTCAGCTTGATCCAGTCGCGCGAGCGGCTGCCCTCCTGGTAGCGCGAGTCGCGGCGCTTGGCGACCACGCCCTCGAGCCCGAGGGTGCGGCTGGTGGCCATCGCCTCCTCCAGGTCGCCGTCGAACACGGACGGGACGTGCACGCGCTCGTTCTCGGCGACGAGCTCGACCAGTGCTGCACGACGGGTGTCGTAATCGCTCCCGGTCAGGTCCTCGCCTGCGCGCTCGAGCAGGTCGAAGACCATCAGGTGCACCGGAGTGGACCGGGCGGCCACCTCGATCTCGCGCGGCTTCGTCAGCCCGCCGCGGGTCTGCAGGGCACCGAAGTCGGGGCGCCCGCGAGCGTCGAGAGCGACGATCTCGCCGTCGAGCACGGCGTCGGCGGCGGCCTCGGCGAGCGGGGCGAGCAGGTCGGGGAACGCGGCGGTCAGGTCGTTGCCGTTGCGGCTCGTGAGGGTCGCGGTGCCGCCCTGCACCCGCACGAGCGCGCGGTAGCCGTCCCACTTCATCTCGATCGCGGCCCAGGGGTCCACCTCCCCGCGGCGTCCGGCCGTGGCGAGCATGGGGCGGTGGCGGCGCGGAGCGGAGTCCTCGGCCGGGCGGTCGGCGGAGGGTGCGGGGCGGGGAGCGGGCGACGCGGCGGATGCGGCCGCCCGGCCCCGTCGCTGCGTCCCGTGGCTGTGAGCGGGCCCCGGCGCCATGAGGTGCAGGAGCCAGTTCTTCTCGGCGCCTGCGTGCGCTCCCGTGTGCAGCAGGGCGTAGCGGCGGGGCTCGCCGCCGAGCCCGCCGTCGGGGCGGCCGGTCAGTACCGCGATCACCTCCTTCCCCTCGCGCCACTTCTCGAGGGCGTAGGTCCCCTCGTCCCAGATGCGCACCTCGCCGCCGCCGTACTCGCCGGCCGGGATCGTGCCCTCGAAGGTCGCGTACTCGAGCGGGTGGTCCTCGGTCTGCACCGCGAGCCGGTTCGGGTCGCCCTCCAGCGGCGGGCCCTTCGGCACCGCCCAGCTGACCAGGACGCCGTCGTGCTCGAGCCGGAAGTCGTAGTGCAGACGCCGCGCGTGGTGCTCCTGGATGACGAAGGAGTCGCCCGAGGAGGAGCCCGCGGACCCCGCCTCGGGCACCGGCTCCGGGGTCTTCGACGCGTCGCGCATGCTGCGATAGGTCGCCAGGCGGTCGGAGGAGGCGTCCGTCGCGGCGAAGCCCGCCATCCGCTCCGGGGTCGGCTCGAGACCGGCGCCGCGGGCGGCGAGCAGCGGGCGGAGGAGGTCGCCGTCGCTCCGCAGCCGCTCCACCACCTCGTCGGGCGACAGGTGGCGCAGGCCCTCGTCGCCCAGCTCCTCCCAGGTGCGGGGCGCGGCGACGGCGGGCCGGAGGCGCCCGCGGAGGGAGTAGGGGGCGATGGTCGTCTTCGCCGCGCTGTTCTGGCTCCAGTCGACGAGGACCTTGCCCTCGCGCAGGGTCTTCTTCATGTCCGAGACGACGAGGTCGCGGTGGTCCGACTCGAGCGCGCGCGCCAGCTCGTGCGCGACCGCCGAGATCTGGTCGCTGGAGGCGGAGGCGTCCAGCGGGCAGTAGAGGTGGATCCCCTTGCTCCCGCTGGTCACCGGCAGCGGAGCCAGGCCCATCCCCTCCAGCAGGTCGCGGGCGAGGAACGCGACCTCGGCGCACTCGGCCAGGCCCGCCCCCTCGCCCGGGTCGAGGTCGAGCACGAGGCGGTCGGGCGGACGGCGCTCGCCGTCGGATCCCACCCGCCACTGCGGGACGTGCAGCTCGAGCGCCGCCTGCTGCGCCAGCCAGGTGAGCCCGGCGACGTCGTCGACCAGCGGGTACTCGACGTCGCGCGACGAGTGCGCGAGCCGGGTCCGGCTCAGCCAATAGGGGGCGGAGGAGGGGAGGTTCTTCTCGAAGAAGACCTCGCCCGGATGCTCGGCGGTGCCCACTCCGTCGACCCAGCGCTTCCGGGTGACCGGGCGGCGCGCGAGATGCGGCAGCATCGCGGAGGCGACGGAGGCGTAGTAGGAGAGCACGTCGGCCTTGGTGAAGCCGGTCTCCGGGTAGACGACCTTGTCGAGGTTCGTCAGCCGGAGCCTCCGCCCGCCGACCGAGACGATCTGCTGCGAGGCGGCCATCCCTCCATGGTGGAGGCAGGCGCTCGCCGAGGGAACCCCGGACCGTCGAGGGAACCCGCAGGAGCGGGCTCCCTCGACGACTCGGGGTTCCCTCGGCGGCGGGGAGTAGCGTCGACGGACCACGTCCGAAGGAGCCCTCCGTGCCCGACACGATCGCCGACATCCCCCTCACCACGATCGACGGCACCACGTCGACCCTCGCCGACTACCCGCCCGTGCGGCTGATCGTCAACGTCGCCTCCCGCTGCGGCCTCGCCCCGCAGTACGAGAAGCTCGAGGCCCTGCAGAAGAGCTACGGGCAGCGCGGATTCACGGTCCTCGGCTTCCCGAGCAACCAGTTCCTCCAGGAGCTGAGCGACGAGGACAAGATCAAGGCGTACTGCTCGACGACCTGGGGGGTCACCTTCCCGATGTTCGAGAAGGTGCGCGTCAACGGCCGCTCGGCGCACCCGCTCTACGCGGAGCTCACCAAGGCGGAGGACGAGAACGGCAAGGCCGGACGCGTGAAGTGGAACTTCGAGAAGTTCCTGATCACGGCCGACGGCACGGTGCACCGGTTCCGCCCGACGGTCGAGCCCGACGACCCGCGGATCGTCGGTCTGATCGAGGCGTCGCTCCCCGCCTGATCCCGCTCAGCGGCGGGCGCGGGGTCGGAGCGCCGCCCGTCGCGGCTCAGCGGTCGCGGAGGCCCAGGGCCGAGCGGGCGTCCGCGGGCTCGACGCCCTCGGGGCAGACGATGTCCGAGACGTCGAACGGTGTCGCGCGCGAGAACGGGATCATCTCGATCCCGTCGACGTGGCGCAGCAGCACGAGGCCGCCCTCGCCCTCGCGCAGGCTCCGGCGCACCTGGCGCAGGAAGATGCCGGCCATGTCGAGCTCGACGACGAAGGAGCGGCCGCTCACGTCGATCCGGCAGCCGATGACCGGCTGGGAGCCGACGGAGACGGAGTCCGGCACGCGGCGCGGCTCGATCGGCTGCTCCTTGCGGAGCGTCCGCACCGGGGTGAGGGTGGGCAGGCCGGTCGCTCGCGCGGTGTCCGTCATGGTCGTCTCCGTCCGTCGACGTCCGCCGATGGTTCCGGGGACGTCTTCTCGACGGTACTTCGCGTCCCCCGCAGAGGGGACGGGGTTGACGGCCGCGCGATCAGGGGGCAGCAGGGCTCAGGAGCCCTGGCGCTGTTCCTCGGGCTCCGGCAGGACCGAGAGCTCGCCGTGCATGCTGGCGACGCTGAGCATCTGCTCGATCCACGCGCGGTTGAGCTTGGGCTGGTGCGCCTCGGTGAAGCGGAAGTGCAGCGGCACCGACGGGTGCAGCCAGACGGAGCTCCGGCCGTGTCCGGTGGAGGCGTCCTCCATCCAGGAGAGCGAGAAGGCTTCGTTGCGGCGCAGCTTCGAGAGGACGGCGACCTTCAGGTGCGCGAGGACGCGCTCCTCGAATTCGATCTCGAGGTTCTGCGGTCCGTAGATGAGCGTGGCCACGGGCCCCCTTCGTTCATCGGGCCGGCCCTGGCGGACGGCTCCTCGGGGGACGGTATCCGCTCGGACCCCGGTGCGGGGAATCGGGCGGGAGACACGCCGGACCCCCATTGACAGTCCCGCGGACGGGACGTAGCACTGCCGGGCGTGCTGGGCGCCACGATAGCCGACGCGTGACGGCGGAGTCGATGCTCCGTCGCGGATCTCCGGTCGGGCGGGGCCGGCCCGGGAGCGGGCGCGGGCACCTCGTGTCGGCTGCCGGCCGCGTCGCTCCGGATCCTCGTCACGGCCCGGTCGGCGCGTCCCACCCCTCCTGCGGGGTCGCGCAGGTGCCGCGGAACACGTATTGCGACGGGAGCTTCCGCTGGTGCGAGGACCAGTCGATCGCCGGCCGCCGCTGCTCCGGAGGCAGGTAGCCGAGCCGGTACACCGCCATCAGCTCCAGCTCGTCGGGCACGGCGAGGAGGGACTCGATCCGCGCCCACGCTCCCGGCACCTCCATCGGGAACGACACGAACTGGATCCCCATCCCCAGCTCGACCGTGCTCAGCCAGACGTTCTCCATCGCGGCGCCCATGCTGAACACTGAGTAGAAGGAGGAGAGCTCGCCCGGCCGGTACTCGGAGCGGTCGAGCATCACCCCGAGCAGCAGCGGCGATCCCGCGACGAGCCGGCGGTTCTCCTCGCCGAGGGTCTGCGGGACGCGGAGGGAGTTCATCAGGAACTGGCCGCGCTTCGTGAAGACCTGCTTCGTGAAGGGGCGGAGCGGAGCCGGCAGCTTGTCGAACAGCATCCCGTCGCGCCGCTGCTCCATCTCCTCGCTGCTGAAGCGGAAGTAGGGCTTGTATCGCTCGAAGAACGTGCCGTTCGACATCGCGGTGGTCATGCTCTCGCCGCTGATCGCGGCGATCCGGTCGATCGTCTCGCGCTCCTCGACGAGCACGAACCGCCACGGCTGGCTGTTGAGCTGCGACGGCGCCCGGCCGGCCACCTCCATCAGGAGCCGCTGGTGCTCCTCGGAGACGGGATCGGGCAGGAACGCGCCGTTGGTGGTCTTCCGGCGCCGGACGACATCGAGGAACTCCATGCCTCGATCCTGCCCCGATCGATCGCGCAGAGGGGAGTGCGGCGGCGGCCCGGGGTGCGCGCGCTACCATCGAGGGTCCTGTGCAGGCTCGAGGGAAGCGGTGGAACGGTGAAGACGAGGGTCATCTTCTACCTTCTCGGAGGTGTGTTCGTGCTCGGTGCGGGCATCAACTCGGTCGTGGGCAGCGGCTTCTCGGTGCCGAACCTGCTGACGATGCTCTGCGGCGCGCTCATCCTCGCGATCGCCGGCTGGCAGGCGCTGCGCTCCTACCGCTCCGACCCCGACCGCGACGTCGAGCCCCCGCGCTAGCGGCGGGTCCGGTCCGGCACCCCGCGCCAGCGCGGAGGCGGTCCGGCGCAACCTCGGCTGAGAAGGGGGTCCGTTCCTCGACGGAGGAGGGGGACCGGTGTCAGCCGACGTTGCGCTGCGGCCGCAGTCCGTCAGCGCCCGAACGACCCGGACCCGAGCAGTCGGCGGACGTCCTGCCGCCGCGCCGGCCGCCGCGTCCGGCCGAGCGCGACGAGCACGAACGGAGCTACCGCCAGCGCGATCGCTGGGTGCCGGCGTCCGTGCGTCCCCGCGAAGGGGATCGCCGCGAGCGGGACGGCGGCGGGAGCCAGCGCGGCCGCGGCGCGGGGGTCCGACCGCCGCAGCGTCGCCCAGGCCAGAGCGGTGAGCGTCGACGTGCAGATGTAGAGCGCGTGGTGGATCCAGTGCCAGCGGCCCGTGCGCAGAGCGCCGGTGGCGACGGCGGTGCCGAGGGCGCAGTTGGCGGAGTAGCCGACCGCGGCGGCGCGCAGCCAGAGCGGACCGGAAGCGCCCGCCCTCCGCCGCGTCCTCACACCTCGCCCCGCGCGAGCAGCAGCCGGTAGGGCGCCGCGCGCTCGACCCGCCACCCCTCGGGCGCCACCGCCCGCAGCTCGGCGGCGGTGAAGCTGCGCCGCACCGACAGCGACCCGTCGTAGTGGAGGAACGAGCCCGCCGCGATCGGGCGCGTCGCCAGCAGGTAGGCCGTGTAGGCCAGCCGGGAGCGCTCGATGTCGTTGTGGAGGGCGCGCGGAGCCAGGCGCTCGCTGTCGGCGAGCAGACCCGCGAGCGACTCCGGCGTCAGGTGGTGCAGCACGTGGTTGGAGGTCACCAGGTCGAAGTGCTCGCCCTCGGCGACCAGGTCGGCGCTGCTCGCGCGGCGGAACTCGACTCCGGGCGGCGCGGGCGTCGACGTGGCGAAGGCGGAGGCGCGCTCGTCCGGATCGACGGCGGTGATCGCCAGGCGGAGACCGTCCTCGCGGGCCCAGCCGGCGAGGGAGCGGGCGACGTCGCCGCCTCCGGAGCCGATGTCGAGCAGGCGGAACGGCTCGTCGGGCCGCAGCAGCGGGCGCAGGCGCGAGCGGTAGAGGCCGCGCCACCCCGAGACCAGCCGGTTCACCGTGCCGAAGCGGGCGTAGGTGGCGTCGAGCAGGGTCCGGTCGCAGTCCGGGTCGTCCATCAGCTCCTGCTCGGAGACCTCGCGGTGGCGAAGGTCCGGCGCGAGAGGGGCTCGCGGAGTCACTCCCCGCCCCGCTTGGTGAGCAGCGCGAGCTCGACGGTGAGGCCGGGACCGAACGCCATCGCGCCGATCCGCTCGCCGTCGGCCGCCTCGCCGTGGAGCAGGCGCCGCAGGATGAAGAGGACGGTCGCGCTCGACATGTTGCCGTTGGTCCGCAGCACCTCGCGCGACGGGGCCAGCTGCTCGTCGCTGAGGGCGAGCGAGGCCTGCACCTTGTCGAGGATGCTGCGGCCGCCGGGGTGGATCGCCCAGCGCTGCACGTCGCTCCGCTCGACCTCTGCGCCGGCCAGCAGCGGGGCGACGGCCGCCTCGATGTTCGCTCCGATGATCGAGGGCACGTAGGTGCTCAGCCGCATCGAGAAGCCGTGGTCGCCGATCGTCCACGCCATCTCGGTCTCGCCCTCGTCGGTGAGCGTCGTGGCGAGCGCGTCGAGCTCGAGCACCGGGGTGCCGGGCGCGGCCTCGCGGGCGGTGACGACGGCCGCCGCTCCGCCGTCGGCGAAGACGGAGGTCGCGACGATCTGCTCCGGGTCGTTGGAGCTCGTGAGGTGGATGGTGCACAGCTCGACCGCGACGACGAGGACGACCGCCTCCGGGTCGGCCTCGCAGAACTGGCGGGCGGCGCGCAGGCCGGGGAAGGCGCCGTAGCAGCCCATGAAGCCGAGGTGGAAGCGCTGCGTCGAGGGCGCGAGGCCGAGGCGGCGGACCAGCTGGTAGTCGGGCCCCGGAGCGTAGAAGCCGGTGCAGGAGACGGTCACCACGTGCGTGACGTCCTCGGCGGTCATCGACGCGGACGCGAGGGCGCGGCGGGCGGCCTCCGTGAAGAGCTCGGGAGCGCGCTCGGTGTAGACGGCGTTGCGGGCCGCCGTCCCCGGGTCGAGCACCAGGCCGCTCTCGGCGTCGTAGAAGACGCTCGCGCCCTCCCGCTCGACGCGGTCGAGCTCGTCGACCACTGTGCTGCGGGTGTCGATCCCGGACGCGTCGAAGGCCGCGCCGATCAGGCGGGACCCCAGACGGGTCATCGCGGGCTGGGACGCGAAGAGGTCGCGCACCTCGGACTGGCGCAGGACCGTGGTCGGCACCGCCGTCTCGATGCTGCGGATGTGGACGCTCACCCGCAGGAACCTATCGCGGAATCCTGCGGGTGAGCGGTGCCCTGGAGCGTGATCAGAGGATCGGCTTCCCGCCGGTGACGGCGATCGTCGACCCGCTGATGTAGCTCGCCTCGTCGGAGGCGAGGAGGACGTAGGCGGGGGCCGCCTCGGCCGGCTGCCCGGGGCGGCCCAGCGGGACCTGCTCGCCGAACTCGGCGACGGCCTCCTCCGGCATGGTCGAGGGGATCAGCGGGGTCCAGATCGGGCCGGGCGCGACGGAGTTCGCACGGATGCCCTTCTCGCCGAGCGCCTGCGCGAACGAGGCGGTGAGGCTGAGGATCGCCGACTTCGTGGCGGCGTAGGGCAGCAGCTGGTACGACGGCTGGTCGGACTGCACCGAGCTCGTCGCGATGATCGACGCTCCCTCCTCCAGGTGGGGGAGCGCCGACTTCACGAGGTGGAAGTAGGCGCTGATGTTCGTCGCGATCGTGCGGTCCCACTCCTCGTCCGGGATGTCGGTGACGCTCTCGCGGCTCATCTGGAAGGCGGCGTTGCTGACGAGCACCTCGAGGTGGCCGAAGCGCTCGACGGTCTCTGTGACGACGGCGCGGCAGTGCGCCGGGTCCTGCAGGTCGCCGGGGAGGAGCAGCGCCTCGCGGCCGGCCTCCCGGACCCACTTCGCGGTGTCCTCGGCGTCGTCGTGCTCGTCGAGGTACGAGATCGCGACGTCGGCGCCCTCGCGCGCGAACGCGATCGCGACGGCCTTGCCGATGCCGCTGTCGCCGCCGGTGATGAGGGCGACCTTGCCGCTGAGGCGGCCGGTGCCGCGGTAGCTGGTCTCGCCGTGGTCGGCCTTCGGCGTCAGCTCGGCCTCGGTGCCGGGCGGTGTCTGCTCAGGGGATTCCGGAGTCATGACTCTCCCTCTCGTGTCGTCGGTCGGTGCCCCCATGCAAGCGGGTGGGAGTGAGGGGGCGCAGGGGGTTGACGACCCGACCGCCCCGTCCTGTCGTCAAGCCCGCGACACCGAGGGCTCCCTGGGTCTTGACTGAGCGTGTCGCCCTTCTTCGGGGCGCTCGGCCAGGAGGTTCGACATGAGCACGACAGACAGGGATCCGGCTGACGGCGGATTGCCGCGACGGGCAGAGGGCTCGGCGGCGGGCGGCACGGCGCGCATCGACTCGGCGGGGGACACGGGAGCGGCTGCGGCGACGGACCGCTCCGCGACTCCGGACCGCTCCGCGACTCCGGACCGCTCCGCGACTCCGGACCGCTCCGACTCCGCGGACCGCTCCGCCTCCGCGGACCGCTCCGCCTCCGCCCACTCGGCGCCCGAGCACCGCGCCGCGCCCGTCGACCCCGACTCTGCCGAGGCGAAGCAGGCCCGTGCGGCCGCGCGCAAGGACATCCACCAGCGCGAGCGCGACCGCTTCGGCGGCTTCAAGATCGGCTGCGCCTTCTTCGGCTGGCTCGCCGCCACCGGGCTCGCCGTCCTCCTGACCGCTCTCGTCACCGCGATCGGGGCCGCCGTCATCGGGACCCAAGACGTCACCGGCGACCTCGCGGCCGACCCGGCCGCGTTCGGCTGGGCGGGCGCGATCGCGCTGCTGGTCATCCTCCTCGTCGCCTACTACTGCGGCGGCTACGTGGCCGGCCGCATGGCCCGCTTCAGCGGAGCGAAGCAGGGCGTCGGAGTGTGGGCCTGGGCGGTCGTCGTCGCGATCGTCGTGGGCATCGTCTCGGCGATCACCGGCGGCAGCCAGGCGCTCTCCGCGGTCAGCGGCTTCCCGACGATCCCGCTGGACGCGGGCGACGCCACGGCCGCGGCGATCGTGACGGCGCTCGCCGCACTGGTCGTCGCGCTGGTCGGCGCCGTGCTCGGCGGTCTCGCCGGCATGCGCTTCCACCGCCGCGTCGACCGCGAGGGCCTCTCCGGCCTCTCCGTCTGACGCTCCCGTCCGTCCCCTCTCCGCGAGATGCCACTTGGGTACGCGCCGCACGGCGTGTCGCGTACCCAAGTGGCATCTCGCGGAGGGGAAGTAGGGTGCTCCGCGTGACAGGGGAGCGAGGGGCGGCGCTGGCGAGCGAGCTGCGGGAGTGGGATGCGGGTGCGCTCGCCGGACTGCGGGACGAGTACCTGGCGTTCCTCGAGCAGCGCGGCGAGTCGGCGCTCGAGCGCGACGGCGGCCCCGAGCACATCACCGCGAGCTGCTTCGTGCTCTCGCCGGATCTCGCGGAGGTGCTCCTCTGCTTCCACCGCAAGGGCCGGTTCTGGGTGCAGCTCGGCGGGCACATCGAGGCCGGCGACGACTCCGTGGCCGCCGCTGCCCTCCGCGAGGCGCGGGAGGAGAGCGGGGTGGCGCGCCTGCAGCCGCTCGGCGTGCTGCCGCTCGACCTCGACCGGCACGCGCTCGGCGACGGCTTCGGCCGCTGCTCCCGGCACTGGGACGTGGGCTTCGGCGCGATCGCCGATCCGGACGCTCCCGTGACGGTCAGCGACGAGAGCGACGACGTGGCCTGGTGGCCGGTCGACTCGCTGCCCGCCGAGGTGCCGCCAGGGTTCGGCGAGCGGCTGGCCGGGGCGCTCGCCGCGGCGCGTCTACTCGGTGGTGCGGGGCCGCTCGGCGGCTGACCGAGGCCCGCCTCCACTTGCTCCACGTCCCGCCAGCGCGTCTCCGACGAGTCCTCCCCCTGACTCCGGCGGGGTGCGGCACGATGGGGCGATGAGCAGCACCGCTGACCCCGTCGTCGTGCTCGCCGGTGCGAGCGGGTTCCTCGGGACCGAGCTCGCCCGCCGCTTCACCGCCGACGGCTGGACGGTGCGGCGGATCGGCCGCTCGGGGCCGGACGCGCGCTGGGGCGACATCGCCGGGATCACGCGGACGCTCGACGGCGCCCGCCTCCTGGTGAACCTCGCCGGCAAGAGCGTCGACTGCCGGTACACCGCGGCGAACCGCGGCGAGATCCTCCGCTCCCGGGTGGCGACCACCGCGGAGCTGCACCGCGCGGTCGGGGCGGCCGCGACTCCTCCGCCGGTCTGGATGAACGCGAGCACGGCCACGATCTACCGGCACGAAGAGGAGCGGGCGAACACCGAGGACGAGGGCGTGCTCGGCGAGGGGTTCTCGGTCGACGTGGCGCGGGCGTGGGAGTCGGAGTTCTTCGCGGGAGAGACGCCCGGGGTGCGG
This sequence comes from Rathayibacter sp. AY1B6, assembly GCF_002932755.1. Taxonomy (NCBI): domain Bacteria; kingdom Bacillati; phylum Actinomycetota; class Actinomycetes; order Micrococcales; family Microbacteriaceae; genus Rathayibacter; species Rathayibacter sp. AY1B6. The sequence continues at coordinate 45,557 of NZ_PSWL01000018.1, read as the reverse complement.
CGAGTCGCGCTGCGGATGTCCATCGTGCTCGGAGACGGTCCGGCGACGGCGATCCTGCTGCGGTTGGCGCGACTCGGCCTGGGGGGTCCGCAGTTCGACGGGCCGTGGCCCTCGACGCGCGCCCGCCGGGACGCCGGCGTGCACCACGAGCACCGGCGCACCCGCGGTCGGCAGCGCTTCAGCTGGATCCACGTGGAGGACGTGTACCAGTCGATCCGCTTCCTCGAGGAGTCGTCCCTCGACGGACCGGTGAACCTCGCGTCGCCGAACCCGAGCGACAACACCGAGCTCTCGCGGCTGCTCCGCGCGGCCGTCGGCCGTCGGATCGGGATACCGGCCCCGCGCTTCGTCCTCGAGCCCGCGACCCTCCTGCTCCGCACCGAGCCCGAGCTCCTGCTCAAGTCCCGCTGGGTCGTGCCCGGCCGCCTCGAGGACGCCGGCTTCGCCTTCGCGCACCCCGACCTCGCCGAGGCCCTCCGCAGCCTGGCCTGACCCGGCCCGCCGCGGCGACCGACCTCCGCCGCGAGCCTGCGTCGCGGAGGCCTGGGTCCGAGCGCGGATCCGCCCCGCCACCCGGCCACCCTCGAGGCGCCGGCTGGAACGCGTGCCGAGCGTTTCGGATGCGCCGAACGCACCCCGCTCTGCAGAACCCGGCCACCCTCCTCGCCGACTGCGCCACGCCGCGCGGGGAGCGGCGTGATCGAGATCACGTCGGAGGTCGCGCTACTGCGCGACCTTCGCCGCGATGTCGCTCCGATACAGCCCGCCGTCGAGGTGGATCAGGTCGAGCGCGCGGTACGCCCGCTCCCGCGCCTCGGCGAAGTCGGCGCCGCGCGCGACGACGTTGAGCACGCGGCCGCCGGTGGCGACGAAGCGCCCGTCGACCAGCTGGGTCGCCGCGTGGGCGATGGTGACGCCGGGGACGGCCGCCGCCGCCTCGAGCCCAGTGATGGTCCGACCGGTGACGGCGTTCTCGGGGTAGCCCTCGCTCGCGAGGACGACGGTGACGGCGACCTCGTCCGTGAACGCGGGCCACGGGACGGAGGCGAGCGCACCGGTGGCCGCCGCGTGCAGCAGCGCGGACAGCGGGGAGGCGAGGCGGGGGAGGACGACCTGGGTCTCGGGGTCTCCGAAGCGGGCGTTGAACTCGATCACGCGCAGGCCCGCGTCGGTCACGATGAGGCCGCAGTAGAGGAGTCCGACGAAGGGGGTGCGCTCGCGCTCGAGCTGGCGGATGGTCGGGATGGCGACCGTGTCGATCACCTCGTCGACGAACGCGCGCTCGCTCTCCCAGCGGTCGGCGAGCCAGGGCAGCGGGGAGTAGGCGCCCATGCCGCCCGTGTTCGGTCCTTCGTCGCCGTCGCTCAGGCGCTTGAAGTCCTGCGCGGGGGAGAGGGGGACGACGTCGTGGCCGTCGGAGAGGAGGAAGAGGGAGACCTCCTGGCCGGCGAGGAACTCCTCGATGAGGACGTCGCCGGACTGCAGCCAGAACTCGGCGTGCGCGATCGCGGCGCTGCGCGACTCCGTCACCAGGACGCCCTTGCCCGCGGCGAGGCCGTCGGCCTTGACGACCGAGGGGAGTCCGTAGTCGTCGATGGCGCGGGTGGCGTCGACCAGGGTGGAGACGCGGGTCGCGCGGCCGGTGGGCACGCGGGCCATGTCCATCACACGCTTCGCGAAGGTCTTCGAGCCCTCGAGCGCCGCCGCGGCCTTGTCCGGGCCGAAGGTGGGGATGCGGCGCTTGCGGAGCGCGTCGGCGACTCCCGCGACCAGGGGCGCCTCGGGGCCGATGACGACGAGCTCGATGCCCTGCTCCACCGCGAAGCCGCTGACCAGCCGGGGGCTGTTCGTGTCGAAGTGGATGACCTCGACGTCGCGCGCGATCCCGGCGTTGCCGGGCGCCGCGATGATCTCGTGGTGCTCCTCCTCCGCGAGGAGAGCCGTGATGATGGCGTGCTCACGGGCACCCGAACCGAGGACGAGGATCTTCACCCTGACAGGATAGGGCGCCCCGCCCCGGGCCAGGTCCCTGTGACGTCCTCCTCCGCGGGGCGGCGCTGCGGACGCCGACACGCCGGGCGGGGCCCCGCGGGAGGCGTCCGGGAGCGGGCGGCGGCGGCAGGATGGGTGAATGGCCAAGGGCAGGATCGACGAGGCGAGCGGGCAGTCCGCGGTGCGGGCGGCGCTCGCCGGTGGAGCGGACCGGAACACGACGGCGACGGCGGTGCGGTTCCTCCTGCAGATCATCGAGACGAACGTCCCCGGTCGCAGCGTCGAGGTGCGCGTTCCGCCTTTCGGCGCGGCCCAGTGCGTCGAGGGTCCGGGCCACACCCGCGGCACTCCGCCGAACGTGATCGAGATGGACGCGGCGACCTGGCTGCCGCTCGCGACCGGCTCCCTGCCGTGGAGCGAGGGCCTCGCGAGCGGGCGGATCCACGCCTCGGGAGTACGCGCGGACCTCACGCCGTTCCTCCCCGTCCTGCGCGTGGGCTGAGCGTCGGCGAGTTAACTTCTCGTAAACGCGGCGGCGAGCCGTCGTCGGAACGTTTGACCTGGGGTCCGCCGTCGGGTTGTCTGGGAATAACCCCCTCACGCGGCACGAATCCTCTCCGGATCCACCGCTCGATGCTTGGAGTCCCCTTCACGATGCGCAGTACCTCCCCGGGCCGACGCGGCCTCACCCGACTCCTCTCCGCGACCGCCGTCGGCGCCGTCGCCGGAGCGGCCCTCCTCGGCGCCACCCCCGCCGCGGCGGCCGAGGGCGATGTCGCCATCGACATCCTCTCGATCAACGACTTCCACGGGCGGCTCGCCGCCGACCGCGCCGTCGCCGGAGCCGCTGTGCTCGCCGGCGCCGTCGACTCCTACCGCGCCGCCAACCCGAACACGCTGTTCGTCTCGGCCGGCGACAACATCGGCGCCTCGACCTTCGTGTCGAAGGTGCAGGGCGACATCCCCACGCTCGACTCGCTCAACGCGATGGGCCTCGACGTCAGCACGCTGGGCAACCACGAGTTCGACCAGGGCCGCGCCGACGTGGACGGCCGCGTCGTGGACGCCTCGGCGTTCCCCTACGTGAACGCGAACCTCTACGACAGCGCGACCGGCGAGCGCGCCTACTCCCCCTACGTGATCACCGAGCAGGACGGCGTCTCCGTCGCCTTCATCGGTGCGATCACCGAGGACCTCGGCAAGCTCGTCAGCCCCGCCACGATCTCGACGCTCTCCATCGAGCCGATCGCCGAGAACGTCAACGAGGTCGCCGCGCAGCTCCAGGACGGCGACGCCGCCAACGACGAGGCCGACGTGGTCGTCCTGCTCCTGCACGAGGGAGCCGACGCCGACGCGGCCGAGCTGAACACCCCGGAGGCGGACCCCAAGTTCGGCGCGATCGTCAACGCCGTCGCCCCGAACGTCGACGCGATCGTCTCGGGCCACAGCCACCAGGAGTACAACGCGGGCATCGACGCCGGCCGGGCCTTCCCGACCGTCGTGTCGCAGACCGGCAGCTACGCCGAGAACATCGGCCGCATGTCCCTGACCGTCGACCCGGCGACCAAGCAGCTCACCTCGCTCACCAGCGAGGTCGTGCCGCTCACGAAGGTCGTCGACGACCCGGCCTCCGACGACCCGGCCAAGACGATCGTCGTCGGCGCCTTCGAGCCCGACACCGAGGTCGAGAGCATCGTCGCCGACGCCCAGGCCGTCGCCGTCCGCGAGGGCAGCGTGAAGGTCGGCACCATCACCGAGGACATCTCGCGCGCCTACCGCCCGGACGGCACCACGACCAACCGCGGCTCGGAGTCGACCCTCGGCAACCTCGTCTCGGACGCCCAGCTCTGGGCCACCCGTGAGCTCGGCACGCAGATCGCCTTCTCGAACGCGGGCGGCCTGCGCGACGACCTCTCCTACACCGCGACTCCGGACCAGCCCGGCGACGCGGACGGCGTGGTCACCTACGCCGAGGCCTCCGACGCCCAGCCCTTCGCGAACACCCTGGTGACCCTGCAGCTCACCGGCGAGCAGATCTCCGACCTGCTCGAGGAGCAGTGGGTGGGCAGCTCCAGCCACCCGCAGCTGAACCTCTCCACCTCGAAGGACCTCACCTACGTCTTCGACGCCACGGCCCCCGAGGGCTCGCGCATCTCGCAGGTGTTCTTCCAGAACGAGCCGATCGACCCGGCCGCGACCTACACCGTCGTGACCAGCAGCTTCCTCGCGAGCGGCGGCGACGGCTTCAGCACCTTCACCGAGGGCACCGGCACGGCCGACTCCGGCCGCATCGACCTGGACGCCTTTGTCGGCTACATCCAGGACCTCGGCACCGTCAGCCCCGACCCCGTGCAGCGCACGATCGGCCTGACCGACAACGTCCCGGACTCGGGCGAGTACGCGGTCGGCGACACCATGACCGTCGACCTCTCCTCGCTCCTGTTCAGCACCGGAGCCGCGGCCGACACCACCGTGACCGCGAGCGTCGACGGCACCGTCGTCGGCACCGCGACGATCGACCCCACCCGGGCCGTCACCGACGACTCGACCGGTCGCGCCTCGTTCTCGGTCCCGATCGACGAGAGCCTGGCGGGCGGCGCGCACACCGCGACGTTCGCGCTCGACACCACCGGCACCGAGATCAGCGTCGGCTTCGCCGTCGCGGCCGGCGCCGGAGCGGGCACCCCGACTCCCGGACCGACCACGGAGCCGACGCCCGCGCCGACCACGCCGCCCACCACGGGCCCCGCACCGACGCCGACCACCGCTCCGGTCGCCGGCTCGCACCACCTCGCCGAGACCGGAGTGGACGCGACCCCCGCGTTCGTCGCCGGGATCGCCGCTCTGCTGCTCGGTCTGGGCATGACGGTCGCGCGCCTGCGCCGCCGCACAGCCGCGAAGTAGCCGCACCGCGCGCACGACGGGCCCTCGACTCCGGTCGGGGGCCCGTCGTCGTGTGCGGGGCGAGCCGATGGGGGCCCCTGGGAGCCGCGGCGGGGAGGCGTTCCACGAGGAGCGGCAGCAGCCCCCGGAGACGCGAGAACGCCGCCTCCCGGTCGGGAGACGGCGTCGGAACGCGATGAGGTGCTGTCGCGGAGCGGCGGGGCTCAGTGCTGCGCGGGGACCTGACGGTAGCCGTCGCGGCTGGCGACGAGCACCGTCGACACCGTGCCCCATGCGGCGAGGCCACTGAGGACGACGAGGATTGCGATGCTCATGAGTGTTCTGCCTTTCGTTGCGGCGGCTTCTGATCCATCCGCCGGGATGCTGTGTACAACGTCCAGTGTCCGGCCCCGTGTTCCGTAGGACAATCGAACTGTTCTTGCCCTGACGTGTAGTTTCTCTACATGGACGTGCGACGGCTGGAACTGCTCCGCGAGCTCTCGATGCGCCGCTCGATCACGGCCGTGGCGGAGGCGACGCACCGCACGCCCTCCGCGGTCTCGCAGCAGCTCAAGGTCCTCGAGCGCGAGGCCGGCGTGCCGCTGATCGAGCGCTCCGGCCGCGGCGTGGTGCTCACGGCGGCGGGACGCGAGCTCGCCCGGAGCGCCACCGAGATCGCGATCGCGCTCGAGCGGGCCGACGCCGTCTGGCAGACGTTCAAGAACAACCCGATCGGCGAGGTCACCATCGCGACCTTCCCCACCGCGGGGCAGATGCTCCTCCCGAACGCGCTGGTGGCGCTCCGGAGCGTCGAGGGGCTCGTCGTGCAATGCGAGGACGCGGACCCCGGCACCGACGAGTTCGCCGACCTGACCGCCGACTTCGACATCGTGCTCGCCCACTCGCCCACCGGCCGCAGCGCCTGGGCCGGCCGCGGCCTCGCGATGGCGGAGCTGATGATCGAGCCCCTCGACATCGGCCTGCCGGTCGGGCACCGCCTCGCGGACCGGGCGACGGTCTCGGCGGCGGACCTGGTCGGCGAGACCTGGATCGGCGTCCCGGACGGGTTCCCGTTCGAGCGCGTGATGCAGGACATCGAGACCGCGTCAGGCGAGGCGGTGCGGGTGGAGCAGCGCTTCGCGTCCACGCGCGTGACGGAGGCGTTCGTCGCGGCGGGCCTGGGGATCGCGGTGCTCCCGCGCTACACGGCGGGCGGTGCGGGAGTGGTGGTGAAGCCGCTCCGCGGAGTGAACTCCGTGCGGCACATCGTCGCGCTGATGCGGCCGGACCGGGCGGAGCGGCTCTCGGTCCGCACCGTCGTCCGCGAGCTGCGGGCGCAGGCGGGCCGGCTCGTGCACGCGCTCTGAGCGATCACGGTGCCGTGCCCTCGCCCGCGCGGGGGAGAATGGAGGCATGAGCGATCCCGCCCGCCCCGAGGTCACCCGCGAAGAGGTCGACGTCCGCCGCTCCCCGCGCGTCTGGCGCATCCTGACCCTCGGCGTCGGGCTCGGAGCGATCGCGGCCTTCGTGCTGACCTTCGCGCTGCCCGAGACGCAGGGCTTCTCCCGCGGCCAGGTCTTCGGCTTCAGCCTGCTGCTCTTCGTGACGCTGTTCGGCGCCCTCGCGGGGCTCGTCGTGGTGCTGCTCGACCGGGTCGTCGGCCGGAAGGTCGTCCGGAGGACCGCCGAGCGCATCGTCGCCCGGGAGGAGCCCGAGCCGGCCGCCGAGGCGCCGGTCGAGGAGGCTCGGGCGGCGTCCGCCGACGAGGACGATGCGCAGACGGGTTCCGACCGGGTCTAGCCGGGCGGCTCCGAGGCGTCGACGCCGGTCCGTGCCGAGGGTCCCGCCCGCGACTCGCGGACGGGACCGCGGCGTCAGCGTCCCCGACGCGACGAGGAGCGCCGGCTGCTGCTGCTGCTGGTGGCGGACGTCGGGCGCTTGGCGGCGGCGCGCTTGGCCTTCTGCGACTTCGAGATGCGCTTCGCGGCGAAGGTCAGCAGGAACGGCAGGATTCGGTAGATCACGGGGTCTCCTCGGGTGCATGCGCGCGGGGGTCGCGCACCCTCCGATCATGGAGCGGTCCGAGGATCCGCGGCACCCGTTGCGCCGCGACCGGCGCTGTGCAGAGCTCAGCTGAGCTGCGTGCGCTCCACCCAGTCGAGGTACTCCGGAGTGACGGTGCCCGTGACGTACTCGCCGGTGAAGCAGCTGGTCTCGAGATCGGGGACGTCCGAGCCCTCGAGGATCGCCGCCTTCATGTCGGCGACCTCCTGGTAGATCAGCTGGTCGGCGCCGATCGCCTCCGAGATCTCGGGGATGCGGCGGTTGTGGGCCACGAGCTCCTGGCGCGAGGGCATGTTGATCCCGTACACGTGCGGGTAGCGCACGGGAGGCGCGGCGGACGCGAAGGTGACCGTGTTCGCGCCGGCCGCGCGGGCCATGTCGACGATCTCCTTGGAGGTGGTGCCGCGGACGATCGAGTCGTCGACGATCAGGACGTTCTTGCCCTTGAACTCGCTCGACATCGCGTTGAGCTTCTGGCGCACCGACTTCTTGCGGACCGCCTGCCCGGGCATGATGAACGTCCGGCCGACGTAGCGGTTCTTGTAGAAGCCCTCGCGGTACTCGATCCCGAGCTTCTGCGCGACCTGCATCGCAGCGGGGCGCGAGGAGTCGGGGATCGGCATGACGACGTCGATCGCTCCGCCCGGGGTGTACTGCGCGATGGTGTCGGCGAGGCGGTCGCCCAGGCGCAGGCGCGCCTCGTAGACCGAGATGCCCGACATCACGGAGTCGGGGCGGGCGAGGTAGACGTACTCGAACGAGCACGGGATGAGGCGCGGGTCCTTCGCGCACTGGCGGCTGGCCATCCGGCCGTCGGGCGTGATGAAGACCGCCTCGCCGGGAGCGACGTCGCGCACGATCTCGAAGCCCTGCGCCTCGAGGACGAGCGACTCGGAGGCGACCACCCAGTCGTCCGGAGCCCCGGTGTTGCTGCGGCGGCCGACGATGAGCGGGCGGATGCCGAAGGGGTCGCGGAACGCCAGGAGCCCGACGCCGGCGATCAGCGCGATGGTGGCGTAGGAGCCCTCGACGCGCTCGTGCACGCGGGCGACGGCGTCGAACACCTCGTCGGCGTCGAGGTCGCGGCCCGACATCGACGCCTGCAGCTCGTTCGCCAGCACGTTGACCAGCAGCTCCGTGTCGGAGGTGGTGTTGAGGTGCCGGCGGTCGATGCGGAAGAGCTCCTCTGTGAGCTCGCGCGTGTTCGTGAGGTTGCCGTTGTGGACGAGGATGATGCCGTACGGCGCGTTCACGTAGAACGGCTGCGCCTCCTCCTCGCGCTCGGCGTTGCCCTTCGTCGCGTAGCGCACGTGGCCGAGGCCCATGGAGCCCAGCAGCGAGCGCATGTCGCGGGTGCGGAACGCCTCGCGGACCTGTCCCGCGGCCTTCTTGATGTGCAGGGTGCTGCCGTCGGCGGTCGCGATGCCGGTCGAGTCCTGGCCGCGGTGCTGCAGGAGGGAGAGGCTGTCGTAGATGGACTGGTTGACCGGTCCGGAGGACACGATCCCAACGATTCCGCACATGCCGGAGGGGCTCCCAAGGGGATAGCAGGGGGGTTTGACGGTCCATCCTGGCACGCGGGGGACTCATCCCCTAATGGTTCGCCGTGGGCGGATCCGTGGCTCCGGGGGTGCTCAGGGCGGCGCCGACCGGCGGATCGGCCGGATGCCTCTCGCCGCTCGGAGCCGGCGCGCGCGCCCGGGCGAGGTGCCGGCGGAGGTGCGCGCGCGATCCTCGCCGGCGCGGAGAACCGGGGCGGCGGACCCGGATCCGCGCCGCGGCGGGAGGGGCCAGTCGGTAGGGTCGTCGCGTGAGTGATGAGACGAGCAGCTACGCCCGCGCAGGAGTCGACACGGCGGCGGGGGACCTCGCCGTCGAGCTGATGAAGTCGGCGGTGTCGGCGACGCACGACAGCCGCGTCCTCGGCGGGGTCGGCGGCTTCGCGGGCCTGTACGACGTCTCCTTCCTCCGCGACTTCCGCGCCCCGCTCCTCGCGACCTCGACCGACGGCGTCGGCACCAAGGTCGCGCTCGCGCAGGCGATCGACAAGCACGACACCATCGGGCAGGACCTCGTGGGCATGGTCGTCGACGACATCGTCGTGGTCGGCGCCCGGCCCTTCTTCATGACCGACTACATCGCGTGCGGCAAGGTGGTCCCGGCCCGCATCGCCGACATCGTCGCCGGCATCGCGCGCGCCTGCTCCGAGACGGGCACCGCGCTCGTCGGCGGCGAGACGGCCGAGCACCCGGGCCTGCTCGGACCCGACGACTACGACGTGGCGGGCGCGGCGGTCGGCGCGATCGAGGCCGACCAGGTGCGCGGCGCCGACCGCGTGCGCGACGGCGACGTCGTGGTGGCGATGGCCTCCTCCGGACTGCACTCGAACGGCTACTCGCTCGTGCGCCACATCCTCGCCGAGCGCGGCATCGGCTTCACCGATCGCTCCGAGGAGCTGGGCGGCGTGGTCGGCGAGGTGCTGCTGGAGCCGACCCGCCTCTACACCCGTCCCCTCCTCGACCTGCTCGACGACGCCGGGCTCGGCCCGGCCGTCCACTCGATCAGCCACGTCACCGGCGGCGGCATCGCGGCGAACCTCGCCCGGGTGCTGCCGCGCGGCTCGTGGGTCGAGGTCGAGCGGGCGAGCTGGAGCCCGTCCGACGTGTTCCGCGCGCTCGCCGGGATGTCCGGCGCGACGCTCGAGAGCACCGAGGGCACCTGGAACCTCGGCATCGGCATGTTCGCCGTGGTCGCGGCGGAGGCGGCCGACGGCGTGATCGCGCGCCTCGAGCGCTCGGGCGTCCCGTCGTGGGTCGCGGGCCGCGTCTCGACGGCCGCGCGCGGATTCGAGGGCTTCGAGCAGGGCGCGAAGGGCGTCGACGGCGGAGCGGTCCGCCTGGTCGGGTCCTACGCGGGCTGACCTCCGGAGGCGCCGCGGATCAGCGCGGTGCGGCGTGCGCGCGCTCCCAGGAGTGCTCGTGCCGGGTCAGCAGCCACGAGCCCGCAGCGCAGAGGGCGCAGGCGGCCGCGGTGGCGAGCAGAGCGGACGCCCAGGTCGGAGCGTCGCGGCTGACGAGCAGGTTCGCGGAGGCGACCAGCACGCCGAGGCCCGCGCCCGCGCTGGTGCCGAGCACGAACGGACCGTCGCGGCGGCTCGCGACGCGTACCGCGACCATGCCGGCGACCGCTCCCGCGCCTCCGACCACTCCGATGCCGACGCCGGATGCGGCTCCCATGAGCAGGCCGAAGCCGATCAGTCCGGGCGGGCCGTCGGCGGCGAGGACGCCGGGCAGGTAGAGGACCAGGGCGACGGCGGCGCCGACCGCGCCGCCCACCAGGATCGCGCCGACCAGCAGGGCGGCGGTGACGTAGCCGATCCGCGCGAGAGGTCGCGCGGATCCTCCGGGTTCGAACATTCGCGACTCCATCGACGCGGGCCCGCGGGGCAGCGGGCGGTCCTCGGACAGTACGCCCGAACGCCTCGCGGCGGAACCGCCGTCGGGGATCGGGAGGGCTAGCGGCGGAGTGTCTCGCTCGGGAGCTCGCCGAAGCGTGTCGCGTAGTGCTGGGCGAAACGACCGCCGCTGATGAATCCCCAGCGGGCGGCGACGTCGCCGACCACCAGCGAGCCGATCGATCCGGCCGAGAGCTCCTCGTGCGCGCGCTCGAGGCGGACGTCGCGCAGGTAGCGCCTCGGGGTCTCGCCGAAGGCGCGCTGGAAGGCCAGCTGCACGCCGCGGACCGTGAGCCCCGCCGCGTCGGCGATGTCGGCCACTCCGAGGGGCAGGTCGGCGTTGGCCTGCACGAACTCCACGGCCCGGCGGAGGCGCCGCGCGCTGACGGAGGGAGGGACGGCCGGCAGCGGGGCGATGCGGTGGGCGAAGGTCTGCAGGGCGGCGATCGCGGCGATGCGCGCGACGCCGTCGCGCTGCAGCACGGTGGGCGTGTGCGCGGAGGCGAGGGTGTCGCGCAGGAGCCGGACGGCCGCCCACCAGGCCGTCGTGTCGCGCGCCACGGGGGCGAACTGCAGCGGGCCGGGCTCGGTGCCGTGCAGCTCGGCGGCGATCGCCTCGAGGTGGGCGGCCTCGAAGTGCACGAGCGCGTCGCGGTACTCGAGGGCCTCGAAGCCGAAGGGCCGGCCGCTCGGGAACATGGCCGGGCGCCCGACGACGAGGCGGTGCTCGTCGCGCCCCAGGTCGAGCAAGGCGCGCCCGGCGGTCAGCCAGAGGGCGACGTAGACGTCGCTCGGGGCCACCGTGCCGCGCACCCGGCCGAGGAACGAGGCGGAGTGGAGGCTCACGGGCCCGGGCCCGGTCGTCGTGTAGCGGAACGCGAACGGCACGACCGAGCGCTCGGCCCGGAAGCCGGAGCCGTTGTACGAGCCGGCGTAGAAGTCGCGCGCCTCCTCGAGGTCGTTCCCGCGACGCTCCGACTGCCACACGGGCAGCTGTGCGGGCGGGGAAGAGCTCATCCGGTCAGTGTCCCAGGGGGCACCGACAATCTGCACTCCGTGGCGGAAAGCGGGAGAACGTGCTCAACCGAGCGACCCGCGCTCCAGATGGAAGAGGGCGAGCGCGGCCACCGCGGCCGTCTCGACGATCGCCCCGGAGCGGACCATCTCCGCGATCTCCGCATCGGGGAACCACTCCTGCCGCATGTCCTGCTCGGTGTCCTCGCGCTCGTGCTCGCCGTGCTCCAGCCCCTCGGCGAGGAAGACGTCCACGGACTGCGCGACGAAGCCGTACGCCTCCGCGAGTCGGCCCAGGTGGGCCAGGCGCTCGGCCCGGAGGCCCGTCTCCTCGCGCAGCTCGGCGCGCGCGAGCGCCTCGGCGTCGCCGCCGGACGAGCCGTGCGGCCAGCCCCCGGCCGGGAACTCCCACGCGCGGCGGCCGATCGGGTACCGGTACTGCTCGACCAGCCAGAATCCGCCGCGCTCCCGCGGGAGCACGAGGGCGTAGTCGTCGCGCTCGACGACGGAGTAGACGCCGCGCGTCCCGCCCGGCCAGAGCACCTCGTCCTCGCGGACGCGGATCCACGGGGTCTCGTAGGCGACCCGCGTCGACAGCTGCCGGACGGCGCCGTCGGCCGCGTCCCCGCGGGGCGGATCCTCGACCGACGACTGCCCGGTCGCCCGGTCCTCGCCCGCCGGATCCTCGCTCGCACGCGAAACGGGGCCGCCCCGAGGGAGCGGCCCCGTCTCGCGGGAGGAGTCACGCACGCTTCTGGTGCGGCTCCTCGACGAGGTCCGTGTCGTCGCCGTCGTCCTCGGCGTCGATCCACTTCGAGTAGTCGGGCTCGTCCGGGTGGCTGAGCTCGCGCTCGAGCGCGCTGTAATCGACCGCCGGGCTGAACGACTTCAGCTCACGGGCGATCTTGGTGTTCTTCGCCTTCTGACGGCCGCGCCCCATGGGTGACCCCCTCACGATGACAGGCCAGACGGGCAGTGAGCCGGCTGGGGAAAAGAGCAGACAGGGAAAGTTGAAATCTACGCGGTAGTTTAGCAGACGGGGGACACGCCACCCCGGGCCTCGATCTGCCGGACGGCAGCCCATCCTCGACCGCGTCAGGAGCACCGTGGACAGCGTCGCCCCACCGCGCCCCGTCGTGGTGATCGGCGCGGGCCAGGCGGGCCTGTCCGTGGCCTACTACCTGCGCCGTCTCGGCCTCGTCCCCGGGCGCGACCTGGTGATCCTCGACCGTGGCCCGGAGCCCGGTGGGGCCTGGCAGTTCCGCTGGGAGGCGCTGCGGCTCGGCTCCGCGCACCGCGTGCACGATCTCCCCGGAATGGAGCGGATGGGGCTGTCGTTCCGCACGGCCGACCACCGGCGTCCGGCACGGGACGTGGTCCGCGAGTACTACGGGCGCTACGAGGAGGAGCTCGGTCTCGAGATCCGCCGTCCGGAGTCGGTGCGGCGTGTCACGAGCGCGACGCCGCACGACACGGGGTCGCCGCTCGTCGTCGAGTCCGACCGCGCGGTCGAGCGCGCGAGCCTGCTCGTCAACGCGACCGGCACCTGGGGCTCGCCCTTCGTCCCGCACTACCGCGGGCGCGACCGCTTCCGCGGCGTGCAGATCGACCCGACCGAGTACGTCCGCGCCGAGGACTTCGCCGGCAAGCAGGTGCTCGTGGTCGGCGGCGGCACCTCGGCGATCGGCTTCCTGCTCGAGCTCGAGCGGGTGGCGCGCTCGCTGACCTGGGCGACGCGGCGGCCGGTCGTCTACCACGACGGCGAGCAGCTCGCGATGGAGTCGGCGGTGGAGGCGGTGGCCGAGCAGGACCGCGCCGCGCGCGCCGGCCTGCCCCTCCCGAGCATCGTCGGCGGCACCGGCGTGCAGCGCACTCGCCGGGTGGTGGCCGGCATCGAGCGCGGGCTGCTGCACGAGCGGGGCATGTTCTCCTCGATCGAGGAGGAGGGCGTGCGCTGGCCCGACGGCTCCTTCACGCGCGCCGACGCGATCATCTGGGCGACGGGCTTCCGGCCGGAGCTGCGCCACCTCGCTCCGCTCGGACTGCGCGAGCGCGAGGGCGGCATCGCGGTCGCCGACGGCGCCTCGCTGACCGATCCGCGCGTCTTCTTCGCCGGCTACGGCCCGACGGCCTCCACCATCGGGGCGAACCGCTCGGGCCGGCGCATCGCGCGTGCGGTCGTGGCGCGCCTTCCCTGAGCGCGACTGCCTGAGCGCGCTTGCCTGAGCGCGGCGGCCCCGACCGGCGCGGCGCCTCAGATCCTGCCGTCCCAGTCCACCGGCACCACGGAGCCGCGGTAGCGGATCCCGTGCACCCGGATCGGCCCGGCGAGCGCGGGCGAGAGCGGCGCGACGACCAGGGTGTCGCCTCCGCTCCGAAGCCCTCCCGGGCGAGCCCGGTGACGGCGATCGCGGTGTCGTGGGCCCAGACCGAGCCTCCGTGGTACGAGAGCGGCCAGTAGCCGCCCGAGCCGGTGTCCGAGGGGTCCGCAGGCCGACCGACGTGCCGCTGCCGCTGTGGACGCTCAACTCGGTGATCGTCACCGTGTTCGTCACGGTCGGCCGGGTCTTCTTCGACTCGCTGGCCGGCTACGCGCTGTCGCGACTGCGCTTCCGCGGACGGGGGCTGCTGTTCGCGCTGTTCATCGGAGTGATGAGCGTGCCCGCGGTGGTGCTGCTGATCCCGCGGTTCCTGATCCTCGAGCAGCTCGGTCTCTACGACAGCTACGCCGGGATGATCGTCCCGCTGATCGTGGACGCGGCGGGGATCTTCATCATGAAGCAGTTCTTCGACTCGATCCCGCTCTCCCTCGAGGAGGCCGCGCGGATCGACGGGGCCGGGGTGTTCCGGACCTTCCGCTCGATCGTGGTGCCGATGGCGCGTCCGGCGATCGTGACGCTGTTCATCCTGTCGTTCCAGGGGTCGTGGAACGAGTTCTCGCACTTCGTGGTGTCGCGGCAGTCGCCGGAGCTCAACACGCTGACGACCGGAGTCGCGTCGCTCGTGTCGGGGCAGCTGGGCACCGGCGACCAGTACCCGCTGCAGCTCGCGGCCGCGGTGCTGATGTCGATCCCGGTCGCCGTGCTGGTCTTCGTCTTCCAGCGGCGGATCATGAACACGACCGAGGGCGCGGAGAAGGGCTGACTCGGGCGCTGCGGAGAGCCCCCTGCTGATCGGGCAGCCCGCGCAGCGCGCATCGAGATCCGTGTCCGTGCGGAGGGTCTCGACACGTCCCTGCGGGGCTGCTCGATCAGCAGGGGAGCCGCTACTTCGCGAGGAACTCCAGGACGACGCGGTTCCACTCCTCGGGGTGGCTCACGGTCACTCCGTGGGGGGCGCCGTGGACAACGTGCAGCTCGGAGCCGGGGATCGCCGCGTGCGTGCGCGCACCGGAGCCCTCGAACGGAACCGTGCCGTCGCCGTCGCCGTGGATGACGAGCGCGGGCACCGACACGTTCGGCAGGTCCTCGCGGAAGTCGGTGGTCGCGAACGCCGTCATGCAGGCGAGCGCCGCGTGCTTGGCCGACTGCTTCGCCAGAGCGATCGCCTCCTGACGCTGCTCCTCCGTCACCTTCAGCACCCCGTCGACCGAGAAGAAGTCGGTGGTGAACTGGTCGTAGAAGTCGTCCTCGCTCTTCGTGAGTCCGGCCGTCATCTGCGCGGCCTGCGCCTTCTCGAGCGGGCCGTCGGGGTTGTCGTCCGTCTTCATCAGGTACGGCGGGACGGCCGAGGCGAAGACGACGCTGTGCAGGCGCTCGGCGCCGTACTTCGTGAAGTAGCGGGCGACCTCGCCGCCTCCCATCGAGAAGCCGACCAGGGTGACGTCCTGCAGGTCGAGCTCGGTGAGGAGGGTGTGCAGGTCCTCGGTGAGCGTGTCGTAGCTGTAGCCGGTGAGCGGCTTGTCGCTGCGCCCGAAGCCGCGGCGGTCGTAGGTGACGACGCGGTAGCCGGCCTCGGCGAACGCGGGGACCTGCTCCTTCCACGACTCGCCCGAGAGGGGCCAGCCGTGGATGAGGACCACGGGACGTCCCGATCCGCCGGTGTCGTCGACGTGCAGGTCCGTGTCCTTGAAGAGTCCGTGGCGGGCGGTGATCTCGGCCATGGCGAGTGCTCCTTCCGGCGCCGACGATCGGCGTCACCTGATGTTCGAGGACGTCGCTGTGTGTGGATGGTGGGGGCGAGGAGGGTTGACAGCGCCCGTCATCCCGCCATGACCGCTGCCGCGAGCCCCTCGAGCGCCGTGCGCAGCCCCCCGCTCACGGGCAGGCGGGCGTCGAGCAGGGCGTTCGCGGCGGCGACCAGCACGGGCGCCGCAGGGGAGGAGAGGACGGTGAGGCCGGACGGCGGGCGCACGTCGCCCGAGGGCCGCGCCACCAGGACGAGCCGGGAGCCGGAGGCGCTCGTGGTGATCGTCGCTCCCGATCGGGCGGGCAGCACGGCGAGGGTGCCGCGGGTGACGACCGCGCGCTCCTCCCGGCATACGACCGTGAACGCGCCCTCGAGCGGGAGCAGGAGCACCACCGATCGCGAGTCGGCCCGGGGACTCGGGCGGAACTCGATCGACCCGGCCGAGTGCCAGATCCGCCGGAGGAGCAGACCCTCGGCCGTGGCCTCCTGGCCGGTGACGGCGAAGGCGGGATCGGGCCCGGTCTCGGCGTGGCGGGCGTGCAGCCAGCGCCGGGCGGAGTCTCCGCGGAGCGGCATCGTGCGGATCTGCGGGTCGGACACTGCGGCGGCTCCAGGACTACGGCGGATCCGAGCCCGTCGGGACAATGAGGAACCATCATTCTAGTGGCCCCGGCCGCCGCCGGCCCGAAGTGGCGCGTCCTCACATGCGGATGCCGCCCCGGCCGCGCTGAGCGCGACGCCGGAGCGGCATCCGAAGGGTGGTGCGGACTACTGGAATCCGCCGCCGCGGTCCTCCGGGTCCTCGATCGGGTCGGAGTCGGGAGTGTCGATCGAATAGGTCACGTGGACCGACTCGCCGACCTCCTTGGCGGAGACGGCGTTGTAGACGAGGTGCGTCTCCTGGCCGTCGACGGCGGCGTAGACGTCGACCTCCTTCTCGTAGCCCCCGTCGGTGCTGACGCGGTTCTCGGTCTGGCCGTCGAACGGCCCGCCCTGGAAGAAGGCGAGGTAGCTCTCGCCGTCGGCGAGTGCGCGGATGTCGTTGCTCATGCCCCCAGGTCTACCACTCGCCGCCTCCCCGCCGCTCGGCCTTGCGCTCAGGCCACGAGCCGCTGCGTGACCGAGGCCCTCGGCCCGCTCAGCGCGTTCTCGGCGAGGGCGCCGTTGACCAGGGGCATCTGCGGAGGCTGGTGCCCGGTGTCGACGTCGAGGATCACAGGCACGCCGAGGTCGCCGAGAGCCCGCCGCACCGCGTCCTCCTGGCTCAGTTCGAGCAGCGAAGCGCCCTCGGTCCGTCCGATCAGGACGCCGTTCGCCTGCTCGAACCAGCCCGCGAGTCGGAGGGAGGTGAGCATCCGGAGCGCCGAGACGGCGTCGGACCCGGCCGCCTCCAGGTAGACGACCGTCCCTTCCGGAGCGTGCCGTCGAGCGAAGCCGGGCACGTCGCCGTAGGGCGTGCCCGCAAGCAGGGACACCGTCTCGAGGCATCCGCCGATCAGACGGCCGGACATCGTCACGTCCGCGGCTCCGTCGAGCGATCGCCAGTGGGTCGGCTCCTCGTAGGCGCGCTCGCGGCCGAGCGGCTCGTCCACCCACGCGCCCCACGGGCGGCTCCGGCGTCGCGGCGCGGCGTGCTGCGTGAACGCGGCTCCGGGCTCGAGGGCGGCGACCTCCGTCCAGCGGTGGAACTCGACCGGCAGCTCCCACGGCTCGTCCATCAGGTTGGCGCCGTGGATCGTCGCGAGCCCGGTCATCGTCGTCAGGGGCAGGAGCAGCGTCGAGACGTCCGACCAGCCGACGAACCAGGGCCGGGCCTCTGCGAGGGCGTGCCAGTC
Source organism: Rathayibacter sp. AY1B6 (assembly GCF_002932755.1). Lineage (NCBI taxonomy): Bacteria > Bacillati > Actinomycetota > Actinomycetes > Micrococcales > Microbacteriaceae > Rathayibacter > Rathayibacter sp. AY1B6. The sequence goes on along the minus strand of NZ_PSWL01000018.1, from coordinate 28,187 downwards.
GAGCCTCTCCACGAGCTCGAGGGCGAGCTCGCCACCCCACGGAGGAAGGATCGCGTCCCCACTCCGGAAGGCGTCGTGCAGATCGGCTGCTCGATCCGCGGCGGGCGCCGGCACGAGTCCGCCCGTGAGGGCGTGCGGCCGGACCCGGACGTCGTAGCCCGCCGAGCCGAGACGGCGGACGGCGTCCTGCAGCCGGTCGTGCAGGTGCTCGGAGACTCCCATCGAGGGCGCGGGCACCTCCACCCGGCCTCCGGCGCGGAGGGGTGCAGGGTACGTGATGCTCGCCATCCGACGACGCTAACGCGCCGCGGGGCGACGGACCGCGGATGCACCGTCCGGCGAGTACCTCAGCGCCCTCCTCCCCGATCCGCCGGCCGTCCGCCGAGCGCGAGCGACGCGCCTCCGATCCAAGACCTTGAGCCGCGCGGTCGTCTCGACGGGGCTGTCACCTGCGCCGATGCTGCTGCCGCTCACTCGGGGAGGAGCTCAAAGCCACCGGGCCGGTCGCCGAGGGGTGAGGCGCGCGCGGTGACCGCGCCAGGACGGCCGCTCGCTCAGCCCGTGATCAGGCCGGTGAGGCGGTCGGCGGCGGCTCCGACGGTCGAGACCGCGCTGAGCGTGACGAGGCAGGCGATGCCCCAGAACCAGGTGCGACCGGGCGCCCCGGCGCTGCGCCGCTCGAAGGCGAGCCACCACGCGCCGACCACCGAGACACACGCCGCGACGACCGAGCCGAGCGACATGCGCACGTACTCCTCCGGGCCGGGGGAGGACCAGGCCGTGGTCGCGAGGACGATGAGGAGCGGTACCACGATCATGCCCAGCGCGCCGAGCAGAACCGCGTGGAGGTGGCTGCGGGGAGGAGCCCCGGCCGTGGTCGTCGTCGCGGTCCGTATCCGTGTCGTGTCCATGCTGCGTCCCCCGTCGCCGCGGCCCGGTCCGCGTTGCCCCGACGCTATCCGCTCGCCGTTCCGCCGTCACCCCGGATGGCGATGATGCTTCTGGACGAGAACCTGAACGAATCTCGCCCGCCTGTCTCGTTTTATCGACGTCGGCTCGGTTTCTCCGGCAGGCTAGACGGGTGTGCACGACTCGAGGGGAGTATTCGGACATGAGCAGTCGACGGAACCGGACGACGGCGTCGAGGACGCTCACGCCCTGGACCGCCCTGGCGTTCGCGCTCGTGGGGGCGTTGGCCGGTGCCGGGGTCTCGACCGCCGTGGGCGCGAAGGATCCGTGGAGCGCGGTGATCACCGCAGTGATCGTCGCGGTCGTGCTCCTGGCCGGGTGGGCGCTACAGAACGTCCGCTCCCGGCGGCACTGACCATCCGCCCGCGCCGCCCCCGCGGAACGCCGAGAACGTAGGATGTCCGGGATGACGATCGGACGCCGCCTCTTCCTCTCGGGAGCCGCCACGGGAGTCGGGCTCCTGGCCCTCGCGGGCTGCACCCCGTCGCGTCCGACGCCGACCCGCTCCGTCACGAAGGCCCCCGTGCCGACGCCGAGCACCACCGCCGTCCCCGCGCCGTCCGCGTTCGTGCGCTCCGCCTGGGCCGAGGATCCGTACGCGCTCGGCTCCGTCTCCTACCTGCCCGTCGGCGCGACGCCGCAGCACCGCACCGACCTGGGCACCGCGGTCCTCGACCGCGTCTTCCTCGCGGGCGAGGCCACCGACACGGAGGCGCCCGGCACGCTCCAGGGCGCCTGGAACTCCGGGGTCCGCGCAGCCGCCGAGATCAGCGCCGTCGCCGACGAGGGCGAGCGGATCGCGATCGTCGGGGCCGGTCTCGCCGGAGCGGTCGCCGCGCGGCGCCTGTCCGACGCGGGCTTCGACGTCACCGTGGTGGAGGCGCGCGAGCGCACCGGCGGCCGCATCGCGACCGCGACTCGGGACGGCTGGCCGATCGCCGTCGAGACCGGGGCCTGGGCCCTCACCGGCGCGGGAGCCGCCCTGCGCGAGAGCATTGCGGACGCGGGCGTGGTCACGACCGCGGTCGACCTCGCCGACGTCCGCTCGAGCGACGCCGACGGCGCGGCCCTCGACACCGGCACCACGGGAGCCGATGCTCTGACCCGCGCGCTCGAGTGGGGAGCGGAGCAGCCGGAGGACCTGGCGCTCGCCGAGTCGTTCGCCGGCTCCGGAGCGCCCGACCCCGCCGAGGCCGAGCCGGGCTCCGGCGACGGCGACGCCGCCCGCGTGGCGGCGCACCTCGCCGGCACGACCGCGCTGCGCACCGGCGCCGCTCCCGAGGAGCTCTCCTCCTGGTACGGACTGGGCGACGCCTCCGCCGCCACGACCGCGGAGGAGCTGAGCGACGACTCCGGCGACGCGCTGCTGACCGACGGGCTCGCGCCTCTGGTCGACACGCTGCTCGCCGACGTCGAGGTCTCGCTGCGCGCCGTGGTGAGCGGCATCGGCTACACGGAGACCGGCGTCAGCATCCGCCTGGGCACCGGCGAGTCGTTCACGGCCGACCGGGTGCTGGTCACCGTTCCGATCGGGGTCCTGCAGACGGACGCGATCGCCTTCGACCCGCCGCTCCCGTTCGCGCAGCGCGCGGCCGTCGCGGCCCTCGGCTCCGGTGTCGTCGAGACGCTGTGGCTGCGCTTCGACGAGGCGTTCTGGGAGACGGGCGGACCGGCGCGCTGGTCGCTCGTCGGCTCCGAGGCGGGCATCACCGAGTGGCTCGACCTCCAGCCGTCGACCGGTGAGGCGGTGCTCGTCGGGCTGGTCGGAGCGGATCAGGCCCTCTCGCTGCAGGACCTCAGCGACGACGAGCTGGTCACCCTCGCGCAGACGGCGCTCGAGCCGTTCGCCGTCGTCGCCGGCTGACGAGCTCGCGGAGCCGCGCCAGCGGCCCCCGCCACTCCGACGCGTGCGCCGCCCCGAGCGGCCGCACCCGGCTGAGCGCGAGGACGAACGCGGCGATGCCCGAGATCAGGCTCAGCACGATCACGTCGTAGAGAACGAACATCACGGGTCCGTCGACCTGGCCGGGGTCGAGGAAGAAGTACGGGTACCAGCCGATGAGGGCCCCGCGGACCAGGGTGATGACGCCCCAGACGATCGGGAAGCCGAGCACGGTCAGCGCCCCGCGCCAGGCGACCGGGCTGCGGCCGGGGCCGAGGATCCAGTCGAGGATCGCGAGCGTGGGGATCACGAAGTGCAGGAGCGCGCTCGACCAGGGCACGTCGACCCGCACGCCGCGGTTGTTGGCCTCGACCGCGATCAGCCCGAAGACGATCCCCGACACGACCATGTAGGTGAGCACGAGCGCCCGCACCGTGCTGAGCCAGCGCGGCTCCCGCTCGCGCGCGAGGGCGACCAGGCCGGACAGGCCCAGCACCACGACCCCGGCCATGTTCGACTGCGTCGTGAAGTAGGCGAAGAAGTTGTCGATCTGGAACGCGCGGAAGCCGAGCGTGTAGAAGAAGTCGCCGACGAGTCCGACCGCGCCCAGCCCGGCGAGGGCCAGGCGGAGGATCGCGAACGCCTTCCGCACACCCGCTCCGATCCGTCGCCGCTGGGCCCGGAGGGCCGGACTTCCGGACGATTCTACGGTCGCCGCGCTCGGAGCTCCCCGAGCGCGGAGCTCCGCCGGACGGGGGAGGCGGGCCCCGCGGAGGCGGCCTAGCGTGGAGGAATGGTGCGCGCGCAGGGCGGGAAGGGTTCGGGTCGGATGTCGACGGAGGAGGCGTCTCGGCGCTGGAACGCGGTCACCGGTCCGCTGTTCCTCGCGGCGGGAGCCGTCTTCGCGGTCCTCGGGAATCCGGTCTGGCCGGTGTTCCTCGTCCTGGGGATCACGTTCCTCGGGCTGACCGCCGGCCCCGGGAAGCCGGCGCGCCGGAGTGGCGCGCAGGGGCCGGATCGCGATCGGTGACGCCCGCTTCGCGACGCGGACACTCGCCGGTCGCATCGCCGGGATAACGTGCGTGTCATGCCCTTCACGCCGAGCCACGCCGTCGTCGCGCTCGCGTTCTCGAACGGCCGGATCCCCGCCGCGGCCGTCGCCGTCGGCGCGATGGTCCCGGATATCGGCATGTACCTCCCGATCGCCGTCGCCCGCGAGTCCACCCACTCCCTCCTCGGCGTCGTCACCGTCGACCTGCTGCTCGGGATGCTCGGCCTCGCGCTCTGGAGCGCGGTCGTCGCTCCGGCCTGGCGCGACCTCGCACCCGCGCTGATCCGCTCGCGCCTGCGTCCCCGGCGCTCACCGCCCAACGGGGCAGCCGAGTGGATCCGCGTGCTCGTCTTCGCGGCCGCCGGCATCGCCATCGGAGCCGCCAGTCACGTGATGTGGGACGGCTTCACCCACCGGGGCGGCCTCTTCGTCTCGGCGATCCCGGTGCTGCAGCAGGAGCTCGGACCCTTCCCCGGCTTCCGGTGGGCGCAGTACGCGAGCGGCGTGCTCGGGCTGCTCGGGCTCGGGATCGGCGCGGTGGTCTGGTACGTCGGCCGCCGTCCCCGGAAGCTCCGTTCCGACGGCCGGCAGCCGGTGCGCATCGCGGCCGCGGCCGTGGTGCTCGCGGCTGCGGTGGTGCCCGCCGGGATCGTGCTGGCGGGGGCGGGCATCGATCCGCTCGACGCCGCCTACCGGGCGCACGTGGTGCGGGCGGCGGTCCTGCTCGTGGGAGGCGGTGCGGCGGCCGCGATCGCCGTCGCCGCGGTCTGGTGGCTCACCGGCCGAGGGGTGCGCGGGGCCGTCGTCTGACACGGCGGAGGACGAGCCTGTCGTCTGAAGGGATCACGGGCATCCGTCGCGAGGAGGATGCGCAGGTGCATAGCCCACCGATAGCGTCGGACACGGCCCGTTGGGGCGGGCCGCCTTCGGGGGAAGGCACTAAGGGGAAATCGGGGGCTCGCGGCACACGCCGCGGGCCCTCTACCCGTCTGCGGGCCTCGCCGCCTCAGCGCCGCTTCGAGCGCGGCCGGTTCTGCGCGGCCGGGCGCTGCGGGATGCGCGGGGCGCCCTCGCCGGCGGCACCCTGAGGGAGCGAGGACGCGGGCGGGATCGGGCGACGGGTCACCGGGCGCACCGGCTCGCCGCGGCGCGTCTGGCCGGGGATCGGCCGCGAGCGGCGCCCGTAGATCAGCTCGGACGAGTCGAGCAGCCACGGCACCAGCGCCACCGTCACTCCGTGCACCAGCAGGAGCTTCTGGCGGATCCGCCGCGACTTGTGGTTGTGGAGGAACGCCTCCCACCAGTGCCCGACGATGTACTGCGGCATGTAGACCGTGGTGATCTCGGAGCCGTGCTCGAGGCGGTGGGCCTTGATGTACTTGATCAGCGGGTACGAGATGTCGCGGTACGGCGAGGCCACGCAGCGCAGCGGCACCTCGATGTCCATCTGCGCCCAGTCGGCCTTGAGCTGCGCGGTCTGCGCGTCGTCGATGGAGGAGTGCACCGCCTCCAGCGTCTCGTGCCGCGCCGCGATGGCGTAGTCGAGCGCCTTCAGCGTGGGCTTGTTCATCCGGCCCACCAGCACGATCGCGTGATCGCCGTTGGCGCCGAAGGTCGTGGTCGGGTCGACCTCGATCTCCTTCTCGACGTCGCGGTAGTAGCGGTAGACGCCGGCCATCAGGACTCCGAGGATCGGCATCACCAGGTAGACGAGCCAGGCGCCGTGGGTGAACTTCGTGATCGTGACGACCACGAGGACCGCGAAGGTCAGCGTCGCGCCGAACAGGTTGATGGCCAGGCTCGTGTAGACGGTGCGCGAGCCCTCGCCGTTGCGGATCATCCGCACCCAGTGCTTGACCATGCCCGACTGCCCGAGCGTGAACGAGACGAAGACGCCGATGATGTACAGCTGCACGAGGCTCGTGAGCGAGGCCTGGTAGACGAGCAGGATGATCGCGGCGACGAGCGCCAGGATGATCACGCCGTTGGAGTAGATGAGGCGGTCGCCGCGGGTGTTCAGCGACTTGGGCGCGTAGCCGTCGCGGGCCAGCACGGACCCCAGCAGCGGGAAGCCGTTGAAGGCGGTGTTCGCCGCGAGGAGCAGGACGGCGGCGGTCGCGGCCTGGATGATGAAGAACAGGATCGTGTTGTTGCCGAACGTGGCGGCGGCGACCTGCGCGATGACGGAGCGCTGCGGGGTCGTGGCGCAGTCGGCGAATCCGACCAGGTGGCAGGCGTTCTCGGCGTAGTGCACGTTCGAGAGCAGGGCGAGGGCGGTCAGGCCGACGAAGAGCACGATCGCGATCGTGCCCATCGCGACGAGGGTGCGCTGGGCGTTCTTGACCTTCGGGGCGCGGAACGCCGGCACACCGTTCGAGATCGCCTCGACGCCGGTGAGCGCCGCGCAGCCGCTCGCGAAGGAGCGCAGCAGCAGGAGGACGACGGCCGCCTGCGTGAGCTGCTCGCCCTGCACCGTGAAGCCCGCCGACTCCGCCACGGGGGTGTCGCCGAAGGCGGTGCGGACCAGGCCGACGACGACCATCACGAAGACGCTCGCGACGAAGAGGTAGGTCGGGATCGCGAAGGCGCGGCTCGACTCCGAGACGCCGCGGAGGTTCACGGCCGCCAGCAGCACCACGAAGAGGATCGCCAGCTCGACCCGCAGCGGCGCGAGCTCGGGCACCGCCGAGATGATGTTGTCGACTCCGGAGGCGACCGACACGGCCACGGTGAGCACGTAGTCCACGAGGAGGGCGGCGGCGACCGTGAGGCCCGCCGTCTCGCCCAGGTTGGTGCGGGCGACCTCGTAGTCGCCGCCGCCGGACGGGTAGGCCCGGATCAGCTGGCGGTAGCTCAGCACCACCACGACGAGGAGGACGACCACGCACGCGGCCACCCAGGGGGCGAAGGTGAGGAAGGAGAGCCCGCCGAGCAGCAGGATCATCAGCAGCTCCTGCGGCGCGTAGGCCACGGAGGAGAGCGGGTCGCTGGCGAAGATGGGGAGCGCGAGCCGCTTCTGCAGCAGCTGTCCCTCGAGCTTGTCGCTGGGGAGCGGCTCGCCGATGAAGAAGTGCTTGGCGGTGCGCAGCTCGGTCGCGTCGGCCGGTGATCCGTCCGCGGCGGACGGGGGGCCCTCGTGTGTCACGAGCGATGACACTACTCCGTACGAGGGGGCAGTCAAGACGGCCGGGAGCGGGCCGAGCGGAGGCTGATCTCGCCCTGTGACCGGGAGTTTCCCGGTGCGGCGGGCAGCGGCGGCCGGCGTGCACGCGGGCGGAGCCCCGAGCGGGGGGTCAGCGGCCGTCGCGGGTCGCGGCTCCGATCAGGCCGGTGAGGCTGTCGCGGAGCGCGGTGAGCTCCTCGAGGGGGACATCGAGCCGCTCCACGATCTGCGGCGGCACCTGCAGGGCCTGCTCGCGGAGGGCCGCCCCGGAGGGGGTCAGTGCGACGTCGAGACGGCGCTCGTCCTCGCTGCTCCGGGCCCGCGTGACGTGGCCGCTCGCCTCCAGGCGCTTCACGAGCGGGCTGAGCGTCGCGGGCTCGAGGCGGAGGGCGGAGCCGAGGTCGGCGAGCGAGCGGGGGCTGCGCTCCCAGAGCGCGAGCATCACGAGGTACTGCGGGTGGGTGAGCCCGAGCGGCTCGAGCACGGGGCGGTACAGCCCGATGACGGTGCGCGCCGCGACGGCGAGGGAGAAGCAGACCTGGTTCTGGAGGGCGAGCGGATCGGTTTCCACGGCGTCATCCTCTCATCGTGCCCTGATGGTTAGTACACTAAGGGTATGACGCGGAAGAAGACCGGCTCCCTCTACCAGCGCTTCAACGCGCGGCTGTTCCCCTGGATCGGCCCGCCGCCGCTCGGCCCCTACGACCAGCCCGAGCAGGAGGCGCCTGCGGGGCAGGCCTGCCCGCTCTGCGGCCGGCCGATGTCCGAGCACGTCATCGACCGCTCCGGTCCGCGCACCCAGCTGTACTGCCCGAGCGACCCCTCCTGAGTCGCACGCCCCCGTTCGGGGGTCAAGGGCTTCGGGCGGCGGGGGCGGATGATGAGCGCATGCCCCGTCTGAGCCCCACCGCCGCCCGCGTCGTCCAGTACAGCCGTTTCGGCGACGCGGACGTCCTCGAGATCGTCGAGGTCGAGCGGCCGAAGCCCGGAGCGGGCGAGGTGCTGGTCGAGGTGCTCTCCGCCGGGGTGAACCACATGGAGGCGTTCATCCGGCAGGGCCAGTTCGACTCCGACCACTCCGCCGCCTTCCCGATCCGCCAGGGCACCGACTTCTCGGGAGTCGTCGTCGCCCTCGGCGAGGGCGTCACCGACATCAAGCTCCGCAGCGACGTGGTCGGCCACGCGCTCGTCGGCTCGCACGCGACCCACGTCGTGGTGCCGCGCCGCAACCTCGTCGCCAAGCCCGCCTCCGTGAGCTGGGAGGTCGGCGGCGCGCTGTTCCTCGCCGGAGTGACCGCGTGGCGCGCGCTCGAGGCCACCCGCGTCGGACCCGACGACACCGTCCTCGTCTCCGCGGCGGCCGGAGGGGTGGGCAGCCTCGAGATCCAGCTGGCGAAGCTCCGCGGCGCGACCGTGATCGGCACCTGCGGCGAGCGGAACTTCGACTACCTCCGCCAGATCGGCGTGAAGCCGGTCGTCTACGGCGACGGGATCGCCGACCGCATCCGGGCCGCGGCGCCCGGCGGGGTCACGGTGTTCCTCGACAACTTCGGCGGGGAGAACGACGCCCTCGCCGACGAGCTCGGCATCGCGGCGGGCCGCTTCCACTCCAGCGACGACCGCAAGGAGATCGAGCTCCGCGCCGTCTGGCCCGACGCCGAGACCGCCCAGCGCGACACCGAGATCCTCGGCGAGCTGGTCGGCCTCGTCGCCGACCAGAAGCTGCGGGTGCTCGTCTCGGGCTTCTACCCCTTCGACCAGGTGCAGGACGCCTTCGACGACCTCGAGAAGCGCCACTCGCGCGGCAAGATCGTGCTCGGCATGAACCCGGTGGATCCGGCGAAGGTCACCAAGGCGCGCGACATCCACGAGGCCGGCCGCTAGCCGCACCCTCCCGGCGGCTGTCCGGGCTGATCTCCGAGCGGCCACAATGGGGCCGTGGCGCGCGGACGCCCGGGAGGAGTGACGCGATGGAGGAGCCCGTCGTCGCGATCGTCTGGATCGTCTCGTTCGTGGTGGTGACCGTCCTGGTCACCGGGCTGTCGGGGCGGGTGAACTGGTCCGCTCCCGTGGCGCTCGTCGCTGTCGGGGCCCTCGCCTCCTTCGTCCCCGGGATCCCGGAGGTGGTGGTCGAGCCGGACGTGGTGCTGTTCGGGATCCTCCCGCCGCTGCTCTACGCGGCGGCGATCCGCACCTCCGTCCTCGACGTCCGGGCCCGCGGCGACAGCATCCTCCTGCTGTCGGTGGGGCTGGTCGTGTTCACGGTCGCGGTGGTCGGCGCGGTGGCCTGGATGGTCGTCCCGGCGATCACGGTCGCCGCGGCCCTCGCGTTCGGCGCGATCGTCGCGCCGACGGACGCGGTGGCGGTCACCGCGATCGCGGGGCGGCTCCGCCTGCCGCGGCGGATGCTCACGGTGCTCGAGGGCGAGAGCCTCCTCAACGACGCGACCGCCCTGGTGGCGCTGAACGCCTCCCTCCTCGCGATCGTCAGCACGGTCACGCCCGGGCGCATCGCGCTCGACTTCGTGCTGGCCGTGGCGGTGGGCGGCGGAGTCGGGATCGGCATCGCCGTGCTGCTCGGGTTCGTGCGCAAGCAGGTGCAGTCGTCCGTCCTGGACACGAGCCTCTCGCTGGTGACGCCCTACGTCGCGTTCATCCCGGCGCAGCTGCTGCACGGCTCCGGGGTGCTGGCGGTCGTGGTCGCGGGCCTCTACCTGGGCTATCGGGCGCCCGTCATCCAGTCGGCGCAGGCGCGGATCGCGGAGTCGCTCAACTGGCGGACGATCCAGTTCCTGCTCGAGAACGCGGTCTTCCTCTTCATCGGGCTGAGCCTGTCGTCGGTGGTGGAGGCGACGGCCGACTCGGGCATCGGGGTCTGGCAGACGGTCGGCATCGGCGCCGCCGTGCTCGCGGCGCTGGTCGGGAGCCGCGTGGCCTGGATGTGCATGACGACGCTGCTGTTCCGGCACGGCCCGCGCCGGCTGCAGCAGCGCGGGTGGACCTGGCCGACCGCGATCGGAGTGTCGTTCGCCGGTATCCGCGGCGTGGTCACCCTCGCCGCCGCGTTCCTCCTGCCCGCGGAGACGCCGCAGCGCGCGTTCCTGCAGTTCCTCGCCTTCATCGTGGTGGCGGGGACGCTCGTCGAGGGGCTCGCGCTCCCGCGGCTCGTCCGCGCCCTGAAGCTGCCTGCCCCGAACGAGATGCAGGAGCACGTCGAGAAGCAGATGCTGCTCGCGGAGGCGCAGGCGGCGGGGCTCGCCCGGCTCGACGAGGAGCCGCAGGACGGCGTGGAGGACCGCGTGCTCGACCGGCTGCGACGCAACGCCACCTTCCTCGCCGACGCCCTCGAGAACCCGCCCGAGGGCGAGGGTGTGGAGCCGCTCCCGCAGGCCTACAACCGGCTCCGGCGCGTGATGATCGCGGCCGAGCGGGAGGCGGTGCTCCGCGCCCGTGCCGAGGGGCGGTACCAGGAGCCGGCGGTGGTGAGCGCTCTGGCGTTCCTCGACGTGGAGGAGGAGGCGCTGGCGGTCGGGCGGCAGTAGCGCCGAGAGGGCGGGGACCCCGGGTGGGATCCCCGCCCTCTCGGCGGTGCGGTGTCCGGGCTCAGCCCAGCGTGGAGCGGACCGAGGCGCGGGCCTCGTCGAGCGCGGCGCGCAGGGCGTCGACGCTCCCGGTCGTCACGGATCCCGAGGAGGCGGCGGTGCGCAGCTCCGCGCGCAGCTCGTCGCGGAACTCGGTGAGCAGCACCTCGGCGTCGCGCAGGGCGATCCGCGAGGCGGTGCGCGCGTCGGTCGCGGCCGGGGCGGCCGGTGCGGTCCGCTCGGTCTGCTCGGGCCGCTCGGTCGGGGTGCCGGGCGTGTCCTGCGGACGCGGCTCCTCCGCGGAGTGCTCCGGACGGCGTCCGGGCTCGCGCGAGTCGCGGGCGGCGCTGGCGAGGTCGGCGCGGAGGCTCTTCATCGCCTCCGCGACGCCGAGGCGGACCTCGTCGGCCAGGCGGCGGACGGAGTCGGTGAGCTCCTCCTCGATGTCGCCCAGGTCGGTCGCGCGGTTCGCGAGCTCGGCCCGGCCGGCGTCGGTGATGGAGTAGACGGTCTTGCGGCCGTCGGCCTCCTTGGTGACGAGTCCCTCCTCCTCGAGCTTCGCGAGGCGCGGGTAGACCGTGCCGGCGCTGGGCGCGTAGGTGCCGCCGAAGCGCTCGCTGAGCGCCTGGATGAGCTCGTAACCGTGGCGCGGTGACTCGGCGAGGAGGTTGAGCAGGTAGAGGCGCAGGCGGCCGTGCGCGAAGACGGGGCTCACAGCGAGCTCCCGTCCATCGGGCGCGGGCCGTCGGCGGGGCCGGAGCCGGGGGAGCCCCAGCCCTCGCCCACTGAGGCGGAGGCGGCGGCGACGGACCGGCGGACGACGACCACGTCTCCCGAGACGGAGTTGGCGGCGACGTCGACCCACTTCGAGTCGAGCGAGCCGGTGGTCGAGGTGAAGCCCCGGCCGAAGGTGCCCTTGACGACGGTGCCGTCGAGCTGGAGCGTGCCCGAGACGGTGTTGATGCGGTAGCGGGCGCCGAGGCCCTCGTCGACGCGGATCGTGAGGTCGCCACTGACGGTGTTGGCCTGGATCCGGTCGGGGGTGCCCTCGGCGTCGACGAAGACGCTGCCCGAGACGCCGTCGACGGTGAAGCGGGTGAGGTCGCCGGTCGCGGTGACGTCGCCGGAGACGGTGCGCGCGGTGACGCGGCCGGTGTGGCTGCGGACCGAGAGCTCGCCGTGGACGGTGTTCACCTCGATGTCGCCGTGCAGGCCGTCGACGACGATGTCGCCGCCGACCGTCGAGACGCGGGCGTCGCTGTGGAGGCCCGAGACCAGGCCGTCGGCCGAGACGGTGTCGAACTTCAGGTCGACGCCGCGGGGGACGAGGAGGCTGATGTCGGCGCGGTCGCCGCGGCGGCCGAGGCCCTTCACGACGTCGACGATGGTGTCCCAGCGGAGCTGGACGTGGTCGATCTCGAGGCGGTCGCCGTCCATCGAGACCTTGAGCGGGCGGCCGTCGACGCTGTGGACCTCCACGCGAGCGGTCGGCTCGTCGTGGGCGATGACGTCGATCTGGCCGCCGACGAGGGCGACCTTGACCGAGCGGACGACGTCGAGGTCGATGACCTTCGTCTCGCCGGCCTGTACGAGCCATTTCTCGAGGGACATGAGCTCCTCCTCCTGCACCGGGGTGCCTTCTGAAACGCGATACATCGCGAGTGGACGACAGTCACGATATATCTCGATCACGCCACTCGGCAACGGGGTTCGGCCGGTTCCCAGCGTCGAGCGGCCGGGACAAGGGGCGGCGCCGTGGCGGGCCGGCGCCGCTGTCGAGGGGGTGAGGGCGCGGCGGGCGCCGTGGTAGACCGGGCGCATGGACCCGATCGCGGCACTCGAGGAGATCGCAGCACTGCTCGAGCGGGAGCGGGCCTCGCGCTACCGGGCGAAGGCGTTCCGCCGCGCGGCCGCGGTGCTGGAGGGGATGGCGCCCGCTGAGCGGGACGACCTCGCCCTCGTGCGACGGGCCTCCGGGATCGGCGACACGACCTTCACCGTGATCGAGCAGGCGCGATCGGGCCGGGTGCCCGACTATCTCGCGGAGCTGCGCGGCTCTGCTCCTCCGCCCGCGAGTGCTCTGCGGGGACGGCTGCGCGGCGACCTCCACAGCCACAGCGAGTGGTCCGACGGGGCGACGCCCGTCCTCGCGATGGCGGACGCCGCCCGCGCGCTCGGCCACGAGTACCTGGCGCTCACCGACCACTCGCCGCGGCTCCGAGTCGCCCACGGTCTCAGCGCGGAGCGGCTGGAGGAGCAGCTGACCCATCTCGCGGGCCTCGACACCGGGACCCTGCGGCTGCTCAGCGGGATCGAGGTGGACGTCCTCGAGGACGGCGCGCTCGACCAGACGGACGAGCTGCTGGACCGTCTCGACGTGGTCGTCGCGAGCGCCCACTCGAAGCTGCGGCTGCCCTCCCGTGAGATGACGGCCCGGCTGGTCGCAGCAGCGTCGGATCCGCGGACCGACGTCCTCGGCCACGTCACCGGGCGGCTGGTGTCGGGCGAGCGCGGCACCCGCCCGCCGTCGACCTTCGACGCGCGGGCCGTCTTCCGGGCGTGCGCCGACCACTCCACCGCCGTCGAGATCAACGCCCGCCCCGAGCGCGAGGACCCGCCGGACGAGCTGATCGCGCTCGCGATGGAGGCGGGCTGCCTGTTCTCGATCGACAGCGATGCGCACGCCCCGGGCCAGCTCGGCCTGCTCGACTACGGAGCGGAGCGGGCGGAGCGGCTCGGCGTCCCGGAGGAGCGGATCGTGACCACCTGGCCGGTCGAGCGGCTCCTGGAGTGGACCCGCGGCTGAGGATCCTCGCGCGTTTCGCAAACGAACTGCGGCCATCACCCCCTTGACAGGAGGCCGTACCGTGGGAGGAGATCCGGCGCAAGTGGCGAAATCCCAGCCGCCCGCGCGGCATGCTCGGTACCGGTCCGCTCCTCCTGGGCCGCTCCAGCGGTCGGGAGTCGCGCTCCGCCGCACTCTCCACTCCGACAGACCAGGTGAACCATGGCCACGCAGACCGCTCTCGACGCCGTGCGCGCCGCTCCCACTCTGCTCGAGGCCGTCCGGATGGCCGACGAGCTGACGGTCGCCGCGGTCAGCGACGGCGGCGGCCGCGCGGTACGGCTGCTCACCCGAGCAGCCCTGGACCCCTCGGACCAGCTCACCGCGATCGCGGCCGTGCACTCGCTCGCGCAGGTCTTCGACGAGGAGGCCGACCTCGCGCTGCTCATGCTGCTCGAGGACGAGCGCCCGTACCTCCGCGAGCACGCCGCCTGGGCCTTCGGCGGGCGCCTGCCCCGCCCGGCCGCGCTCGGGCCGCTGCTGCGCCTGGTCCGCGACGGCGCGTTCTCCGGCATGCTCGCGCAGCGCACCGTCCTGCTCTGGGCCTCCTCGACCCCCGACCTCGTCGCCGTCGCGCTCGAGGGCGCGCTGCTCGGCGAGCGCGAGGCGGCGGCTCGGGCACGGCTCGTCGAGACCCTGGGCCTCGTGCCCGGCGCGATCGCCGAGCGCACCCTCCTGCACGTGGCCGCCGATCGCGCGGAGGGGGTGGAGGCGCGGGCCGCCGCGACGGACGCGCTCGGCGAGCGCGGCTCCGACGACGCCGAGCTCCTGCTCACCGGCCTGGCCGAGGATGCGGCGCCGATCGGGCCCCTCGCCCGGCTCGCCCTGGGCGACCTCGCCCCCGGACCGGCCGTGGAGGCCGGTCCGACGGTCGCGCAGCTCTTCGTCCACGCCGACATCGACGGGACTCTGACCCGGGTGGGAGCCGGAGACAACGGCGGGATCGCGACCCTGCTGGTGCGCCTGGGCGACTCGCTCGTCGAGCAGGAGGGGATCGACCGGGTGCTCACGCTGTCGCGCGGGACTCCGGCCGAGGCCGAGCGCGCGCTCGGCGAGCTGCCCGGCTCCGGCCACGGCTTCGCTCCGGTCCCGTTCGTGGGGCCCCCCGTCGCCATGCCCCAGGCCTGGAGCCGACGCATCGCCGCCGAGCGCGGCATCCGCCGGATCCTGCGCAAGGCCGGCCGGGTCGACGTGCTGCACCTGCGGATGGCGGACGTCGGATCCCTCGCGGCGGCCGCGGTCGCCCGGGAGCTCGAGATCCCTGTCGTGTTCACCCTCGCTCCGGACCCGCACGCCCTGATCGCGGGCCTGGACGCCTCCGGCGCCCTCACCCGCGCGGACTTCGGCGAGCGCGACGCCGCCGAGCACTTCTGGTTCCGCGTGCGCCTGGTGCAGCGGCTGGCCGCCGACGCCGCGCACACCGTCCTCTTCCCGCGGGAGGAGCTGGCCGCGACCATCCGCGAGCTGATCGGCGTCGACATCACCGCGCACCCGGAGCGGCACACGATCGTCCCGGAGGGGATCGACGTCGGCCTCGTCGAGCGCGGCGAGGCGGCCGCGCGCGCCTCCGCCGCCGGTGAGCCGGTCGCGCTGGACGAGGGCGGCGACCTGGCCTCGCTCGACCTCCTGCTGGAGAGGCTGCCCGAGCACCGCCGCGGCCTCCCGCTGCTGCTCAGCGTGGGCCGCCTGCACCGGGTGAAGGGGATGGCGGCGCTCGCCGAGGCCTGGGCGTCCGACCCCTCGCTCCGGGAGCGCGCCAACCTGCTCCTGGTCGGCGGAGACCTCGCCGACCCGAGCCCCGACGAGCGCGAGCAGCTCGACCGCATCCGCGCCGTCGCGTCCGACGGTCTGCTCCTGGCCGGCCACCGCCCGAACGGGACCGTGGCCCGCTGGCTCGGCGCGATCCGGCACGGCCGACCGGGGCTCTCGGCTCCGGGAGGCGCGTACGTCTGCGCGAGCGTCAAGGAGGAGTTCGGCATCGCCCTCCTCGAGGCGCTCTCCGCGGGACTGGTCGTCGTCGCTCCGGCGACCGGCGGGCCCGCGACCTACGTCGAGGAGGGGGAGACCGGCTTCCTGGTCGACACCGCCGACCCCGCAGCGCTCGCCGCCGGTGCCGCCGCCGCACTCGATCTCGCAGGAGGCCCTCTCGGCGAGCACGCCGCGGCCCGCGGGCGCGCGATGGTCGCCGAGCGCTACACGGTGCAGGCCATGGCGCACGCCCTCTCGGGCGTCTACGCGCAGGCGACCGCGGACCAGGAGCGTCCCCTCCGCTCGCCGCTCGCGCTGGGGGCCTCGTGACCCTGCTGATCATCAGTCCCGACTACGCGTCGCACCTGCTCCCGCTGGCCACCCTCGGCACGGCGTGGCAGGAGGCGGGCGAGCGCGTCGTCGTGGCGACCGGCGACGCGACGCGCTCCATCGTGGACGGCTTCGGCTTCGAGCACATCGCGCTCCGGCTGGGGCGCGGCTCCAACCCGGGCACGATCCGCGCGGAGGAGCAGGCGCCCGACGAGGGCGCGTCCCTCCGCGGCTTCTTCGACGCCACCCGGCGCGGGATGGTCCCCACCCTCGCCTACCAGGCGCGGGAGCGGCTCACCGACCTGCTCTGGGATCCGGCCGGCGTCGCCGCGCGCCTGCGCGTGATCCTCGACGAGGTGCAGCCCGACGCGATCGTGGTCGACCACCTCGCCTTCACCGCGCGCGTGGCGCTGAAGGCACTGCGCGTGCCCTACGGCGACGTCGTGCTCGGCCACCCCAGCGCGCTCACGGTGCCCGGCGAGGTCTACGGCTTCCCTCCGGTCTGGCCGGACGCCTTCGCACCGGAGCCGGACGACCTCGATGCGCTCCGCGCCCTCTGCGAGCAGGTGCGCGACTCCTTCACCGCCGAGTGGAACGCCGCCCTCGCCACCCTCGACCCCGGAGCGGCGCCCAGCGCCGACGCCTTCGCCGAGAGCGGCGACGTCCTGCTGCTCAACTACCCGGGCGAGCTCCACGACTCGGCCCGCACCGCGCAGCTGCCGCCGCACGCGTTCCTCGGCTCCGCCGTCCGCGAGGAGCCTGACGACGCGGAGGTCGAGGAGTGGCTCGCCGCGTCCGAGGATCCGGTCGTCTACGTGAGCTTCGGCAGCTTCCTCTCGGTGCGCGACGACGTGCTGGCCCGGGTCGTCGAGGCCCTGGCCGGCGTCGAGACCGGGGGCAGGCCCGTCCGGGTGGCTCTCGCCTCCGGCGCGACCGAGCGCTCGGCCCTGGGCGAGGTCCCCGAGGGCTGGCTGGTCCGCGGCTTCCTGCCGCAGGTCGCACTCCTGCGCCGGGCCGCGCTGGCGGTCAGCCACGGCGGCAACAACAGCGTCACGGAGGCGATGACCGCGGGCGTGCCGCTCGTCGTCCTGCCGTTCTCGACGGACCAGTTCGCGGGGGCGGCCGCGCTCGAGGACGCCGGGTTCGCCGCCGTGCTCGACCCCAACGCCGCATCCGCGGGAGAGCTCGCGGAGGCTGCGCGGCGGATGCTCGCACTCGACGCTCCCGCCCGGGAACGGCTGACGGCGCTCGCCGAGGGCCTCGCCCGCGAGACGGGGCCGCAGCGGGCCCTCTCCGCCCTGAGCGGAGCGACCGTCCAGCGCTAGCCTGGGCCGATGGTCGAGCCGACACCCCAGGACGCGCCCCTGCGCGCCGAGCGGGACGCTGGGCGGGCGGAGCCGATGCTGCGCGCTCTCGGCGCGTTCGGGCGCTTCGAGGGGATCGTCCCTCCGCTGTTCGAGGCGGCCGTGCGGATCCTGCACCCCTCCGACGACCCGCCCCGGCGCTGGCGCGAGGTCGCCGAGCGGGAGGGGACGCTCCTGCATCCGCTCGCGCAGTGGTACTCGCTCACCGGCGAGCATCCCGACGAGTACCCGGAGCCCCGCCTCGGAGTGCTCCCGCTCGACGAGCTCGCGGCCGTCGCCGCCGTGCTCGCGGAGCACACGAGCACCCCCGACGACTGCCTCGCCGTGTTCTGGGAGGGGTTCGGCGTGCTGAGCGGCGGGTCGCGGATCCTGATCTCCCGCTCGGACGCCTCGGAGGAGCTGCCCGAGTGGATGAGCGACACCCGGCCGACCGGCTGGGAGCACCCCGAGACCGCCGCCGCGGCGACGGTCGAGCTGCCGGGGCGGGAGGGGCCTCTGCTCTCGCTCGACGTCAGGGTGCTCGAGGACACCGCGTGGGCGCGCGCGGCGGGCTTCGCCGACGCCTCCGGGCTCGTCGTGCAGACTCCGCTCGCGCTCTGGCCGGAGGACCGGGCCTGGTACCTCGCGAGCGAGGTCGATTTCGACTCGACGCTGATCGGCGGCTCGCGCGCCCTCGTCGACGACCTGCTGCGGCTCTCCGCCACCGGACGGATCGAGGCGCTCCTGCTGCCGGAGCAGGTGGACCTCACGAGCACCGGCGACCGGCTCAACCCGAGGCGGCGGTGACGGAGTGAGCGACGAGGACGACGAGCGCTGGCTCGTGGTGAAGGGCCGCCGGTGGCGGCGCACCGATCCCTCGCTGCCGGAGGACGTGGTCGCCGGCCTGACTTCGCACCTCGGGCGAGGGCGCTCGGGGGTGCGCTCCGCCCGGCTGCACGAGGACGCGGAAGCGGAGGCGCTGGCGCGCAGGAGGGTCGGGCTCGCCAAGCACGGGCTGGGCGAGCGCGGACCGGCCTGGTGGGACGAGCCCGAGGCCGATCGGCTCGAGCGCGCCCGCGAGGCGCTGCGGGCGCTCGAGGAGCTCGACGCTCCGGAGGACTGATTCGGCTGCTGCATCCCCCGAGCGTGCTCGTCGGGCCGCTCCGGCGGGACGCGCCCGAACGGATCGGGGGAGAAGGCGGAGAACCGCGGCCTGTGGAGGAGGACCGCCCCGCCGCGGACGTCGCCCGCCCCGCCGCAGGCGTCGCCCGCCGCGGAGACCGCTCGCCGAGGCCGCCCCGCTCCTAGCGGAACCTCACCACGAAGCCGTCCTCCGGCCCGGTCGGGAAGCTCTGCAGGCTCACGCGCAGATCCTGCCCGTCCTCGACGTCGTACGGGTGTCCCGCGACCAGGAGCTCCAGCGCCGCGGACAGCAGGTCGACGGTCGCCGGCTCGCCCGGGCACCGGTGGTCGCCTCCGTAGTGCCCGCCGCCCTGCGCGTTGAAGCCGTCGCGGTCGACCGGCGACCGGAACCGCTCCGGATCGAAGCGTCCCGGAGCCTCCCAGTGCGAGCCGTGGTCCGTCGCGTAGAGGTCGAGCAGCATCCACTGCCCCACGGGGAGGGTCTCGCCGCGGAAGTCCAGCTCCCGTCGGGCCCGTCCTCCGACCATCGGGAAGAACGGGGAGAAGCGCCGCACCTCGTTCGCGAACGCGACGCGCTCCTCCTGGTCGGCGAGCCGCTCCCGCCACTCCGGATGCCCGTGCAGCGCCAGCGCCGCCAGCACCACGAAGCCGCCCACCGCGACCGTGGGCCGCAGCAGGTTGATCAGCTCCACCGCGGCGACCTCGACGGGCAGGAGGCCGCCGTCCTCCTTCTCGTGCGCGATCCGGTGCAGGGGGGTCGGGGAGGGCCCGGCCGTCCGGCTCGCCTCGATCAGGCCCCGCGCCCACCGCTCGGTCGAGCGGCGGCGGAGTCGCGCGGACCAGTTGGGCGGGCCGAAGCGCCCGGCGTTGTCGATCATCGCCCGGAGCTCGTCCGTGCGCCGCAGCACCTCCTCCTCGTCGGCCTCGATGCCGGCCCACGACAGGACCGCGCGGCCCAGGACCTCCGCGGCGACGTCCTGGAGGCGGACCCGCTCGCCGGTCAGCCGGGCGGCGGCCGCCTGCCACTCCCGCGCGAAGGCGGAGACCAGCCTCGACCGCTGCTCGGGCGTCTCCACCAGGTCGAGGAACATCCGCTTCCGCCGCCGGTGCGGCTCGTCCTCGAGGGTCTGCACGCTGCCCTCGTCCTGCAGGAGGTGCAGCACCGAGCCGGGCAGCGCGCCCTCGCGGTCGAAGCGCCCGCCCTCGTAGAAGAATCGCGCCGCCTCGATGCCGCGCGCCACGATCACGGGCCGTCCGAGGATCCGGGTGCGGAACGCGTCCGCGCCCACGTCGTCGAAGCGCCGCGTCCCGAAGAGGTAGCCGTCGGCGAGGACGGCTGCACTGCTGTCGATCGCGGGGAGGGCGGGGATCGAGGGGGCGATCAGCCGGCCGATCCCTCGGTGTCGTCGCCCTCGGCCTGCGAGGGCTTGTCGACGCCCGCGTCGTCGACGTGGTCGTGGTTCTGCGGGTTCTCCTGCGACTGCCCGGTCCGGTCGGTCATGGTGCTCCTCTCGCGTCGGCGCGGTGCGCGCCTCGCGGCCCACGGTAGGAAGAGCGGCGCGGACCCGGGTACCCCGTTGACTCGCGGGGGAGGGGCGGGCAGACTCCGCCGCCGTCAGCGCCTCCGCAGGAGGACCGGCGCGGTCGCCCAGACCACCGCGAGCAGCAGCAGCACGCCTCCGCCCGCCCACAGCCCTGCCGGCCCGCCCAGCACGACGTCGAACACGAAGCCCACGACTCCGACGAACAGCAGCGACCCCGCCGCGAGGCACACCGTGACCACCCGGTTGCCGAACCGCACCAGCTCGGCCTTCCTCCGCCGCTGGAACAGCAGCCGGTGGGCGATGACCGGCGCCAGCGCCAGGATCGTGACGCACGCGGCGAGCAGGACGAGCACGAGGTAGAGCGCCACGTCCGGCGGCGCGAGGTCGGCGAACCGCTGCTGGAAGCACAGCGTCAGGAGGAAGCCGCCCAGGATCTGCGTGCCGGTCTGCACGACCCGCAGCTCCTGCAGGATCTCGTTCCAGTTGCGGTCGGATCTCTCCTCCACCGTCTCGTCGCGGCCGGAGTCGGGGGCGGAGGGGTCGACGGGTCGCTCGCTCATGGAACGAGGGTAGGGCTCAGCCGAGCAGGGACTCCGCCAGCGAGATCGCACCGCGCACTCCGGACTCGTCGCCGAGGGCGGGGCGCACGATGCGGATCCGTCCGCCGCCCGTCCCCGTCGCTCCAGGCGCGCCCATCAGCCGCTCGACCTCGGCCTCGACCGCGGGGACGAGGCCCGGCGTCTTCGACACGCCTCCGCCGACGACCGCGAGCCGCACGCCCGCGACGTAGGCGAGCGTCGTGACGAGCTGTGCGAGGTAGTAGGAGCTGAAGCGGAGGTTCGCGGCCGCCTCCTCCGGGCCGAGGCGGGAGCCGTCGACGCCCCAGCGCGCCGAGATCGCGGGACCGGCGACCAGGCCCTCGAGGCAGTCGCCGTGGAACGGGCAGGTGCCGGCGAAGCCGTCCTCGGGGTGGCGGCGGGGCAGCAGGTGCGCGACCTCGGGCCAGCCGCTGCCGGCGAGGAGCCGTCCGCCCGCGATCACGCCGCCGCCGACTCCGGTGCCGACGGTCAGGTAGACGAAGTCGTCGACTCCGGTTCCGGCGCCCCAGCGGGCCTCGCCCAGGGCGGCTCCGTTGACGTCGGTGACCAGCGCGAGCCGCGCGCCCGGTGCGGCCGCGCCGATCGGGCCGAGGACGTCGGTGCCTTCCCAGCCGAGCTTCGGCGTGGAGGTGAGGTGTCCGTAGGTCGGCGAGCCGGGGTCGATGTCGAGCGGGCCGAAGGAGGCGACGCCGACCGCGGCGACGGTGCCGTCGACTCCGTGGCCGCTGACGAAGCCGGCCAGATCGGCGAGAGTCTCGGCGGGCCCGCGGGTCGGCAGGGTCGTCGTCGCGAGGATCCGCTCGGGATCAGCGGCGTCGGCGACCGCCGCGACGACCTTCGTGCCCCCGGTCTCGATGCCGACGAGGAGGGGACGGTCGGCGGTGGCGCTCATGGATCTCCAGGGCTGCGGTGCGTCTCGGGTCTCAGCAGGCGGACAGCGAGCGCACCTGCGCCGACAGGGTCAGGGGGCTGCCGAGGAGCAGCACCTGATCGAGGTCGTGGCCCTGCATCTTCACACGGGTGCTGCGCGGCAGGCAGGTCGGCTCGCTGAGGTAGAGCGGGGCGCCCTGCTTCGCGGCGACCGGGCCGACGGCCAGCGCGTCGGCGAAGCCGGTGGCGGTCGCGAGGTAGACGGTGTCGCCCAGCTCGGACGGCGGGAAGACGTCGTTGAGGTGTCGGCTGGTGTCGTGGCGGTCCGTCCCGGCGATGCGCGACACGGTGTCGGCGATCTTCGCGGCGCGGAGGTCGGCCTCCACGGCGGTCGAGATCGACGGCGCACCGCCGAGCAGCTGCACGGAGGAGGGGTCGAGTCCGGCGAGGGTGTCACGGGTCGGCTGGTCGAGGCGCGAGCGGGCGCCGTCGACGAGGAGGACGGGCTCGGCGCGGCGGCCGGCGATCGGCGCGACCGAGAGGGCGTCCGGGAAGTTGGTGCCGGTCGCGACGAAGACGTTCTCGTAGCTGCCGTCGGGGAAGGCGTCCTCGACGATCCGGCGCGAGGTGTCGTAGCGGTCGACGCCCTCGATGCGCTCGGTCGGGATCCCGAGGGCCTTCACCTGCTGGAGCACCGACTCGCTCACGGAGAGGGCGCTGCCGACCACGACGATCCGCTGCGGGGCGAGGCGGCGCAGCTCGTCCGCCACCACGGCGGGCAGGACGCTCGGGTCGGTGAGCAGGAGGGCGCCGCCCTGCTTCGCGGCGGCGGGGCCGGCGCTGAGCGCGTCCGGCCAGTTCGCTCCGCTGGCGAGGTAGACGACGGGGGCGCCGTCGGCGAATCCGGAGGCGGTCACCGCGACGGCGGTCGCGTACCGGTCGGTCCCGGCGAGGCGGGCGACGTCGGAGGAGTAGGCCGACGGGAAGAAGTCGATCCCGCTGCGGCCGCCCGGCGGCACGGACACGACCGCGCGCTCGTCGAGGCGGGCCAGGCGCGAGAAGTACTGGTCGTCGTAGGCGGGGTACCCCGGCTCCACGAGGCGCAGGAGGTAGTCGCCGGCGGGCAGGGCGAGGTCGCTCGTGTCCCACGCGCGGGCGGCGCCGGGGGCTCCGGTGACGGGGACGGAGTCGAGGAGCGTGTACGTCCCTCCGTCGACCCACCAGGCCTGCACGTCGAAGGAGGGGGAGGAGACGCCCGGGACCGCGTCGGCGGTGATCGATCCGGACAGCTCGGCGGTGCGCAGGAGGGAGATGGCGACGGACTCGTCGGTCCCCCGGGTCGTCCTCGCGGCCTCGGCGATCGGGGTGTCGCCGAACCAGGTCGGGTACCAGTCGTCGCTGCCGATCAGGTTCGCGCGGACGGTGAGGGGCTCGCCGCCGGGAACGGGGAGGGAGAAGTCGGCGCCCGTGTCCGCCTCGGCGACCACGTCGCCCTCGGCGTTCTGGACCTGGACGTAGAAGGACGGGTTCGCGGGGGCGGGGTGCTCCTCATCGGCGTCGCGGAGCGCGATGGTGCCGGAGAGGACGACCTCGGCGGCCGCCTCCTGCGCGGCGCTCGCGCCCGGGAGATCGGGGGCGGCGACGGCCGGACCGGCGGCGAGGCCGGCCAGCAGGAGAGCGGAGACGCCGATCGCGGCGAGGGAGCGTGCGGGCACGGCGGGCCTTTCGGCAGGATCCGCGGGAGGCCGCGGCGGACACGGTGTCTGAATGCTAGCCGCCGCCCGCCTCAGGGCGAGGGCGGGTGTCGGCGGGATGGGCCCCCGTCCGGGGGACGATGGTGGTGGATTCCCGGGGCCGCCGGAGGAGTCCGCGCGAGCAGGCTCCCTCGGCGACCCGGGTCGGATCCCCTACTTGACGACCGCTGCGGTGGCGGCGGAGGTGCGCGTCGCCGTCGTGTAGTCGGCCTTCTTGCCGGTGACGGTCACCGTGATCTTCTTCCCCACCGCGGCGCTGGTCGGCTTGTAGGTGGCGGAGGTCGCCCCGGAGATCGCGGTGCCGTTCGCCTTCCACTGGTAGGTGAGGGCCACCGGCGAGGGACCCCAGGTGCCCGGCTTGGCGGTCAGGGTGGAGCCGACCTTCGCGGTGCCGGTGATCGTCGGGGTCGCGGCGGAGAGGGTGCCCGCCACCACGGCGCTCGTCTTCGCGGAGGTCTTCGTCACGGCGGTGAATCCGGACTTCGACCCTGTGACCGTCACGGTGATCGTCTTGCCGAGAGTGGCGCTGGTCGGCGTGTACGTCGCAGACGTCGCCCCGCTCAGAGCGGTGCCGTTCGCCTTCCACTGGTAGGCGAGGGCGACGGGGGAGGGGCCCCAGGTGCCGGGCTTCGCGGTGAGGGTCGAGCCGACCTTCGCCGTGCCGCTGATGGTCGGCGTCGCAGCGGTGATCGCGCCGCCGGTCACGGCAGCGGTCCCGGAGGAGACGCGTGTCGTCGAGACGTAGCCCGACTTCGAGCCCGTGACGGCGACGGTGATCACCCTGCCCGCGTCGCCCGCGACCGGACGGTACGTGGTGCCGGTCGCCCCGCTGATCGCGGTGCCGTTCGCGCGCCACTGGTAGGCGAGGGCGACAGGGGAGGGGCCCCAGGTGCCGGCGCTCGCCGTGAGCGTCGAGCCGACCGCGGCGGTGCCGGTGATCGTCGGGGTGGCGGCGGTGAGAGCGGTGCCGCCGATGACGACGCTTCTCGTCACGCCGTCGCTCTCTCCGGCGGAGTTCAGAGCGCTCACCCGCAGCGTGTAGGCGGAACCGACGGTCAGATTGGAGAACGTCTGCGAGAGCGTCGACGCCGACACCACAGTGGTCCAGGGCCCGGCTCCACTGTTGTCGAAGCCGTCGCGGGACACGCGATACCCGGTGATCGAGGTCCCCCCGGTGTCGGTCGGAACCGTCCAGTTCAGGGTCGCGCTGCGGGTGGAGCTGTCGGGGATCGCCACGACGGAGCTCGGCTCGGAAGGTGCGCGGTGCGGCTCGACGACGATCGTGGTCGTCGCGGACTCGCCCTGACCGATCTTGTTGAAAGCGGTGACCGAGAAGGTGTACTCGGTATTCGCCTTCAGATTCGTGAAGGTCTGGCTGTAGGGCTGAGCGGAATCGCTCCGCACGGTGCTCACAATGGTCGACCAGGGCCCGCTGCCGCTCGCGTCAGTGCCGGACCGGCCGACGCGATAGCCGAGAATCGGCGAGTTGCCGTCCCCGACGGGCGGCTGCCACGTCACGACGACCCGCCGATCGGAACCTGCAATCGCTCGCAGTTCTGTGACCGGCATCGGGGTGGAAGTGCTCCACGATGCGGTTGCGCATGCTTGTTCGCCGGAGGAGTACTCCGGCGTCTCGTCGCCCATGTATGCGAAAGTCTCGGCAACGACGCAGAAGTTGTACTTCTGCCCCGGCTTCATCTGAGTTGTGGCCTCCATCGTCTGCGAGTCGACGAGGTCCCCGTCGTAGTCCGGATAGCCCTCAGCGGAGGAGTACCAGTGATAGCGATCGAAAGAGCAGAGCATCCCGTCCTTCGTCGGCGGAGCCCATCGCCACGTGACGGTACCGGTGCCCGACACTTCTCCTGTGACCTGAGCCGGAGCCGGCGCAGTCCACCAATGGTCGAGTGCCGTGGTCGCGCTCGTGCTCTGGGTGCTGGAAGGCACGAGCAGGACTCCATCGGAACCTCCCTCGAAAGGAACGCTGAAATCGGTGACGCTCGCCACCTCGATGTAGTAAGGGTCCTGGTCGGAGCGGAGATCCACCGTGATCGACGTGGCGCCTGAAGCGGAGTAGAGCCGGACGGAATCGTTCCATCCGCCGCCGTCCCACCAGTCGCCCTTCTTCATGTAGATGTGCACGCGATAGCCGGCGACCTTCTGCGCGGGTGCCGTCCACGAGATGGTGACGGCGTCCGTGCAGCTGTTGTCAGAAGCGACGACGTTCGTCGGCGCCGCAGGCGATCCCGCGGCCTGGGCCGGGGTCGCGACGAAGAAGGAGAGGAGCAGGGCGAGGAGAAGGGAGACGCTGAGGGTCTTCGTTCGCATGGGGGAGGGCATCCGGATCCGTCGGAGAGAGAAGTCCGACGACTGTCGAGCCGGGGGGATCGTCCCATGTGCTTCTCCGGCTCGCTGAGTCCCCCATTCTGGGCAGAATCTCACGAAGTCCGGGATTGTCATCGGTGCGGTGACAAGAGGATCGGAGAGGCTTTGTCGAAGAAAGGCGTGGTGTGTAGCTCGGGATCATCGGGCTCCGCCGCTCGCCATGACGACCGCGGCACTCCTGTGCGCGAGACCCGCTATGCACGCGCGTTCCGTGCGCGCCACGGCGAGAATCGCACGATCGGCGCGTGCAAGACTGGGCGCGAGCGTGCTCCATCCCGCTGCGTCACGCGCGGGGCACGGAGCCACTGGACCCGGTCCGCTCATCCGCATCCTTTCGCAGGAGGACTCGAATGACCGATACCGCCGTGCTCGCTGAGGCACCCGCCCGAACCCCCGTCGCGAAGACGATCCTGATGTGCCGCCCCGAGCACTTCACCGTCGTCTACCGCATCAATCCGTGGATGGACCCGCAGGTCCCCACCGACACGTCCCTCGCCGTCCGGCAGTGGCAGACCCTCTACGACACCTACGTGGAGCTCGGCTTCACGATCGAGCTGATCGAGCCCGAGGCCGGTCTGCCGGACATGGTCTACGCGGCCAACGGCGGATTCGTGATCGACGGCATCGCCTACGGCGCCTCCTTCACCTACCCCGAGCGCCAGCCCGAGGGCCCCGCCTACATGGACTGGTTCCGCTCGGCCGGCTTCGACGTCCGCGTCCCCGAGGAGGTCAACGAGGGCGAGGGCGACTTCCTCCTCGTCGGCGAGCGGATCCTCGCCGGCACCGGCTTCCGCTCCGCCTCCGACTCGCACGCCGAGGTCGCCCGCGTCTTCGGCCGCGAGGTCGTCACACTCGAGCTCGTGAACCCGTCGTTCTACCACCTCGACACCGCGATCGCCGTGCTCGACGACACGACCATCGCCTACCTCCCGAGCGCGTTCAGCGAGGAGGGCAACAGCACCCTCCGCGAGCTCTACCCCGACGCGATCCTCGTCTCGGAGGAGGACGCGTCCGTGCTCGGACTGAACTCCTTCTCCGACGGCCTCAACGTTGTGATCGCGTCCCGCGCGACGGGCTTCGAGCGCCAGCTGCGCGAGCGCGGCTACAACCCGATCGGCGTCGACCTGTCCGAGCTGCTGCTCGGCGGCGGCGGCGTGAAGTGCTGCACGCTCGAGCTGCGCCGCTGACCCACTCCCACCGGCCGGCGACGCCCTCCCGCAGCGCCTGCCCACCCTCCACTGTCCACGAGTCGTCGCACTCGACGCCGAGTGCGACGACTCCTGGACAGTCGATCGTCCCCTCAGGAGGAACGACATGAGCATCACCGACACCACCACCGCCCGCTCCGCCGCCCTCATCGCCGCGGAGGAGGAGCACGCCGCCCACAACTACCACCCGCTGCCCGTCGTCGCGGCCACCGGCGAGGGCGCCTGGATCACCGACGTCGAGGGCGTCCGCTACCTCGACTGCCTCGCCGCCTACTCCGCCGTGAACTTCGGCCACTCGCACCCGGTGCTGCTGGAGGCGGCCCGCGAGCAGCTCGGCCGCGTCACCCTCACCAGCCGCGCGTTCCACAACGACCGCCTCGGCCCGTTCGTCACGGCGCTCGCCGCGCTCGCCGGCAAGGACATGGTCCTGCCGATGAACACGGGCGCGGAGGCGGTCGAGTCGGGCATCAAGGTCGCGCGCGCCTGGGGCTACCGGGTCAAGGGCGTCGCCCCGGGCAGGGCGAACATCGTCGTCGCGGCGGGCAACTTCCACGGCCGCACCACCACGATCATCTCGTTCAGCGACGACGCGGAGGCGCGCGACGGCTTCGCTCCGTTCACGCCCGGATTCCGCACGGTCCCGTTCGGCGACGCCGCAGCCCTCGAGGCCGCGATCGACGACGACACCGTCGCCGTGCTGATCGAGCCGATCCAGGGCGAGGCGGGCATCGTCGTGCCGCCGGCCGACTACCTGCCCGCCGTCCGCGAGATCACCGCGCGCCGCAACGTCCTCTTCATCGCCGACGAGATCCAGTCCGGCCTCGGCCGCACGGGCGCCACCTTCGCCTGCGACCTGGTCGGAGTCGTCCCCGACGTCTACCTGCTCGGCAAGGCGCTCGGCGGCGGCATCGTCCCGGTCTCGGCCGTGGTCGCGGACGCCGACGTGCTCGGCGTCCTGCAGCCGGGCCAGCACGGCTCGACCTTCGGCGGCAACCCGCTCGCCGCCGCCGTCGGCCTCGCGGTCGTCGAGATGCTCGCGACGGGCGAGTACCAGGCCCTCGCCCGCGAGCGCGGCGCCCAGCTGCACGCGCGCCTCCAGTCGCTGATCGGCCGGGGAGTGGTCGCCGTCCGCGGCGCCGGACTCTGGGCCGGCATCGACATCGACCCGCAGCTCGCCTCGGGCCGCGCCGTCTGCGAGGCCCTGATGGCCCGCGGAGTGCTGGCCAAGGACACGCACGGCTCGACGATCCGCCTGGCGCCGCCGCTGGTGGTCACCGCCGCCGAGATCGACTTCGCCGTCGACGAGCTGGAGGCCGTGCTCGAGTCGCTGCGCTGAGGCGCGCCTCCCGCTCGCCGCGAGATGCCACTTCGGTACGCGACACGCCGTAGCGGGCGTACCGAAGTGGCATCTCGCGGCCGGGAGGAGAGTGCCGATGAGACGGCACGTCTCATAGGCGCAGGACGCCGCCACCGCTCTGCGATACTCGCGCGATGAGCACACCTCTCCCGCCGGAGAACACCCCGCCCTCGTCCCCCGACCAGCCCGCCGCGGGCC
>NZ_PSWL01000017.1:0-81595 GCF_002932755.1 Rathayibacter sp. AY1B6 | reverse complement strand
GCGGGGGCGAGGGGCCTGGAGAGAGCGGGAGCGGGTCTCGCAGGCGCCTCGTGCGACCCAGTGAGGGTCGCCGTCACGTTCCCGGGGCTGCCGCGGCTACCGGCGCCGTGTGCGCCGGGGCTCGCCGCCGTTCGTGACGCTACGCGTCACGCATCGTGGTCGGTGGTGAGGAAGGTCGCGAGCTCCTCGAGCACGGCCTGCTCGTTGTCGCCCTCGACGGTGACGGTGAGCTCGTCGCCGTGCTCGATGCCGAGCGAGATGATCCCGAGGATCGACGCGGCGTTGACCGGGGTCGCGTCGCCCTTGGCGACGAGGACCTTCTGACCCGACTTCGCCGCGGCCTGGCTGAACAGCGAGGCGGGGCGGGCGTGGAGGCCCTTCGACGATGCAACCTGCACGGTGCGCTCGACCATGAACGTTTCTCCTTGATCCTGCAGTCGCGACTGCATCAGTGGTGCCCGGAGTCGGGCTCGCCCGGACGGACCGGGCGGGTGGAGGAGTCCCCGTCCGCGCCCGCGACGACCGCGCGAGCGGCGAAGAGGACGGGAAGGGTCTCGAGCACGGCATCGGCACCGTGCGCTCCGAAGACATCGGGCGGGAGGAGGGCGGCCGCGGCTCCCACGAGCTCCGCACGGTGGCGGAGTCCGTCGAACTGCGACTCGAGGTGCGGCCCCACGAGGAGGACGTCGGCCTCGGGGAGGGAGTGGTCGAGACCGGTGAGGGTCTCGGAGCGGAACACGGCATCCATGCCGCGCTCCTTCGCGCCCGCTCGCAGCCGGTGGGCCAGGAACGTGCTCGACGCGCCTGCACCGCAGACGATCAGGATCTTCCGCACCTCGTTCGCCTCCTCGCGTCCGGGTCGTGATTCATCCAAGCATCCCCTCGGAGGGGCGGCACCCTCCAGCAGACAATCTTCCGCGGGGGCGGAAGACGGCCCCTTCCGCCCGCGGCGCGGGGGCTCCCGGGCGCGTCGCCGGGGTGATTGACTGGCGGGACGTACGACTCGCCGCCCGCGTCCTGCGGGCCCGCGGCACGGTCGTGGCGCTCCCGGCGCCCGCCCCGACCGCACGCCTGGAGCCTGATGCCTGACAACCGCGAACGACTGCTGGAGTACCTCTCCCGCGCCGACGGCTGGGTGACGGCGCACGAGCTCGCCGACAGGCTCGGGGTCACCACCCGCAGCGTCCGGAGCTACGTCACCGCGGTGAAGGCGCAGGCGGCCCCGCTGGAGCCGGTCGAGTCCTCCGCGAACGGCTACCGGCTCGCGCGCGAGGCGTACGCGGCATACCTGGAGGCGCAGCGCAGCCGCGACGTCGAGCCCGACACCCCGCGCGACCGGCTGTACAGCATCGTCCGCCGTCTGGTCGACTCCGACGAGGGCCTGGACGTCTTCGCCCTCGCCGAGGCGCTGTCGGTGAGTGAGTCGACGGTCGACGCCGACCTGCGCCGGGTGAAGTCCCTCGCCGACGAGGCCGGCCTCGGACTGGTCCGCCGCGGCCCGTCGGTGCGCCTCGAGGGCAGCGAGGAGGCCCGCCGCCGCCTGATCTCCCGCATGTTCCGCGACGAGAGCGCGCAGGGGGTCTTCACCCTCGACGACGTCCAGCGCGAGTTCGCCTCCCCCGGGCTCGGCGCGTTCAAGACCGAGCTGCTGGCCGAGCTCGAGACCCGCGGCTACTACATCAACGACTACGGCGTGAACAGCGTCCTCCTCCACATCGCGATCGCCGTCGACCGGGTCGCCCGCGGCATCGGGGACTCCTCCGGCTCCCGCCCCTCCCCCGCGATCCACGGCGAGCTCGCCGCCCTGCTGGCGGAGCTGGTCGAGCGGCACTTCGCGACGCGCCTGACCGACGCCGAGCTCGCCCAGCTCGCGATCCTGATGACGACGCGGGTGGCGACGCCCGGGCAGAACGAGCCGGTCGCCACCGTGGTCGAGAACTACCTCGACCCGGAGGACCTCACCGTCGTCCGCGATCTCGTCGCCGATGTGAACCGCGAGTACCTGGTCGACCTCGACGACGAGGGCTTCATCGTCCGCCTCGCCCTGCACGTGCGGAACCTGATCGCCCGGGCCTCCGAGGGCGGCTACTCCCGCAATCCGCTGACGCGCTCGATCAAGACCAGCTACCCGATGACGTACGAGATCGCGGTGTTCCTGGCGAGCGGGCTGCAGCGCCGGAGGGGCATCGTGGTCAACGAGGACGAGATCGCCTACATCGCCCTCCACGTCGGCTCGTTCCTCGAGCGGGTGTCGCGGCGGGAGGAGCGGCTGTCCTGCGTGATCGTCTGCCCCAACTACTACGACCTCGCGCACATGCTGCGCCTGCGCGTCGAGCGCTCGCTCGGAACCGAGGTGGAGGTGCGCTCGCTGATCACGCGGAGCGACGTCGACTGGGACCGGCTCACCGCCGACCTCGTGATCACCACGATCGACGAGCGTCCCGCGTCCGACGACGTCGTGGTCGTGCAGCCGTTCCTCACCGACCACGACGTCGAGACGGTGCGCCGGGCGATCGCCCGCGTCCGCCGGCACCGCCGCCGCGCGCAGATCAAGGACGAGCTGCTCCAGTTCTTCGACGAGGAGCTGTTCTTCCGCAACGTGCACGCGCGCGACGAGGCGGCGATGATCCGGATGCTGGGCGAGCGGATGATCGCCGGCGGCATCATCGACGAGGACTACGTCGACGGCGCCATCGAGCGCGAGCGGATGAGCTCCACGGCCTTCACCGACAACCTCGCGGTCCCGCACGCGATGGCGATGAGCGCCCGCCGCACCTCCATAGCGATCGTCGTGAACGACACGGCGATGGAGTGGGGCGAGCAGCGGGTGAACGTGATCGCGATGATCGCGTTCGCCTCGGCCGGCCGCAGCACCTTCCAGTCGGTGTTCGACCAGTTCGTCGAGGTGTTCGCCGACCGGGCGGAGGTGCAGCGCCTGATCCGGCGCTCGACGGACTTCGGCGGCTTCATCGAGGAGCTGGTGCGAGTGATCGACAGCTGACTGTCGATCACCCGCACCGGCTCCTCCGAGGCGGCAGCCGGGCGGTCCGGTGGACCGCCCTCGCCGCGGAAGACCGTGTC
The DNA here is from genome assembly GCF_002932755.1 of Rathayibacter sp. AY1B6. Classification (NCBI taxonomy): domain Bacteria; kingdom Bacillati; phylum Actinomycetota; class Actinomycetes; order Micrococcales; family Microbacteriaceae; genus Rathayibacter; species Rathayibacter sp. AY1B6. Next base: position 78,514 of record NZ_PSWL01000017.1, on the reverse strand, counting down.
ACGCGCCGGCGACCCTCACTGGGTCGCATCATCACCGCCGGACGCGCGTCGGCTCCGATCCGGTGGGCACGAGACCGCGCGGAGGCCGCGCACCCGGCAGAAGCAGGCGCCGCACGCCTCAGGCGAAGGGCGTCGGCACGATCCCGTAGGGAGCGAGGCCGGCCGCGCCGCCGTCGGCGAGCGTGGTGACCCAGATGCCGTCGTGGTGCACGGCGACGGAGTGCTCCCAGTGGGCGGCCATGCTGCTGTCCTCGGTCGCGACCGTCCACTCGTCCTCGCGGACGAACGTCTCGGCACTGCCCGCGGTGACCATCGGCTCGATCGCGACGACGAGCCCCGGCTTCACCTCGGGGCCGCGCTGGCGCACCCGGTAGTTGAAGACCGGCGGAGCCTCGTGCATGGTGCGCCCGATGCCGTGGCCGATGTAGTCGGTCAGGATGCCGTAGACGCGGCCCGAGCGCTCGGCCTCGTCCTCGATGTACTCCTCGATCGCCGCGCCGACCTCGTTGAGGTGGCGGGCGGAGGCGAGGGCGGCGATCCCCCGCCAGAGGGATCCCTCGGTCACCCGCGAGAGCTCGGCGCGCGCCGCGACCTCCTCGGGGCGGGAGGGATCGGGCAGGACGACCGTCATAGCGGAGTCGCCGTTCCAGCCGTCGATCTCGGCGCCGCTGTCGATGGAGACCAGGTCGCCCGGCTCGAGCACGCGCCCGCCGGGGATTCCGTGGACGACCTCGTCGTTGACCGAGGAGCAGATCGTGTGCCGGTAGCCCGGGACGAGCTGGAAGTTCGAGTGGCCGCCGAGCTCGACGATCGCCGCCTCGGCGATCGCGTCGAGCTCGAGCGTGGTGACCCCCGGTCGGATCGCCGCGCGGACCGCGTCGAGCGACGCGGCCGTGGCGAGGCCCGGAGCGAGCATCGACCGCAGCTGGGCGGGCGTCTTGTAGAGCGAGGAGCGGAACGCCACGGCTCAGGCGGCCGGGGTGTCGAGGCGGCCCACCCGGTGGCCCTCGAGGGCGACGACGATCCGCTCGGTCACCTCGTCGACCGGCCCGAGTCCGTCGACCACGACCACGAGCCCGCGGGCCGCGTACACGTCGATGAGCGGCGCGGTCTGCTCCTCGTAGAGCGCGAGTCGGCGCCGGATGACGTCCTCGGTGTCGTCGCTGCGCCCCTGCTCGAGCGAGCGCTTGAGCAGGCGGCCGACGACCTCGTCGGGATCGGCCGTCAGCTGGACGACCGCGTCGAGCCGGTTGTCGTCCGCGGCGAGGATGCGGTCGAGCTCGTCGACCTGCTCCGTGGTGCGCGGGTAGCCGTCCAGCAGGAAACCGGTCGACGCGTCCGCCTCCTGGAGGCGGTCGTGCACGATCGCGTTGGTCAGCTCGTCCGGCACGTAGCGGCCGGCGTCGAGGTAGGCCTTCGCCTGGAGGCCGAGCTCGGTCTCGTTGGCGACGTTCGCGCGGAAGATGTCCCCGGTCGAGATGGCGGGCACCCGGAGGATGTCGCTCAGTCGAGCGGCCTGGGTCCCCTTGCCTGCGCCGGGAGGACCGATCAGCAGGAGACGGAAGCCGATCGGGTGCGACGTCATCGGAGGAGTCCTTCGTAGTGGCGCTGCTGCAGCTGGGAGTCGATCTGCTTCACCGTCTCCAGGCCGACTCCGACGATGATCAGGATGGACGTGCCGCCGAAGGGGAAGTTCTGGTTCGCCCCGACCAGCGCGAGGGCCACGAGGGGCACGAGCGCGATGAGGCCGAGGTAGACCGATCCGGGGAGCGTCACGCGGGTGAGCACGTAGTTGAGGTACTCGGCGGTCGGGCGGCCGGCGCGGATGCCGGGGATGAAGCCGCCGTAGCGCTTCATGTTGTCGGCGACCTCGTCCGGGTTGAAGGTGATCGCGACGTAGAAGTAGGTGAAGCCCACGATCAGGAGGAAGTACAGCGCCATGTAGAGCGGGTGATCGCCCTTGGTGAGGTAGTTCGTGATCCAGGTGACCCAGACCGGTGCCTCCTGGCCCGCGGCGGGCTGATTGAACTGCGCGATGAGCGCGGGCAGGTACAGGAGCGACGAGGCGAAGATGACGGGCACGACGCCGGCCATGTTGACCTTGATCGGGATGTAGGTGTTGTTGCCGCCGTAGGTGCGGCGGCCGACCATCCGCTTGGCGTACTGCACGGGGATCCGCCGCTGGGACTGCTCCACGAAGACCACGGCGACCACGAGCACGAGGCCCACGCCGAGGACGAGGAGGAAGGTCTCGAAGCCGCGCGACTGCGCGATCGACCAGAGCGAAGTGGGGAACTGGGCGGCGATCGAGGTGAAGATCAGCAGCGACATGCCGTTGCCGATGCCGCGCTCGGTGATGAGCTCGCCCATCCACATGATGATTCCGGTGCCCGCGGTCATGGTGACGACCATGAGCAGGATGGAGTACCACTCGTCGGTGATGATGAGCGCCGAGCACTCCGGCACGCCGGAGTTGCCGAAGAGGGCTCCCGAGCGGGCGACGGTGATCAGCGTCGTCGACTGGAGGACGCCGAGCGCGATGGTGAGGTACCGCGTGTACTGGGTGAGCTTGCCCTGACCGGACTGCCCCTCCTTGTACAGCGTCTCGAAGTGAGGGATGACCACGCGCAGCAGCTGCACGATGATCGACGCCGTGATGTACGGCATGATCCCGAGCGCGAAGATCGACAGCTGGAGCAGTGCTCCACCGCTGAAGAGGTTCACGAGCTCGTAGAGACCCGAGGTGCCCTGGTTGCCGGCGAGACAGGCCTGCACGGCGCTGAAGTCGACGAATGGAGCAGGGATGAAGGATCCCAGCCGGAAGATCGCCACGATCGCGAGAGTGAAGCCGATCTTGCGGCGGAGGTCGGGGGTGCGGAAGATCCGCGCAACGGCGCCAAACACTACCTAAGGTCTCCTGCTCAATTCTGTGGTGCGGGATACAGGTCGAGCTTGCCACGCGCTCCCGGAGGGAGTCGGCGTGGCAAGCTCGACCGACAAGCTGCTGGTGCTACTTGATGGATCCGCCCGCAGCGACGATCTTCTGCTCGGCAGAGCTGGAGACCTTGTCGACCGCGACGTTCAGCTTAACCGCAATGTCGCCGTCCCCGAGGACTTTGACCTTCTCGTTCTTGCGGACAGCACCCTTGGCGACCAGATCGCCGATGGTGACGTCGCCGCCCTGGGGGTAGAGCTCCGCGAGAGCGGACAGGTTCACGACCTGGTACTCGACCCGGAACGGGTTCTTGAAGCCGCGGAGCTTCGGGGTGCGCATGTGCAGCGGCATCTGCCCACCCTCGAAGCCGACGCGCACCTGGTAGCGGGCCTTGGTGCCCTTGGTGCCGCGACCGGCGGTCTTTCCCTTGGAGCCCTCACCGCGACCCACGCGGGTCTTGGCCTTCTTGGCTCCGGCAGCGGGACGGAGGTGGTGGACCTTGAGCACGTGCTCCTTGGTCGCCGGCGCCGCCGCGCCCTTCGTGGTGGTCGCCTGCGCGGGAGTCGTGGACTCCGCGGCGGCGGCCTTCTTCGTCTCAGCCATTAGTCAATCTCCTCGACCTTCACCAGGTGGGCGACGGTCTTCACGTATCCGCGGTTCTGGGCGTTGTCCTCGCGGACGACGCTCTGACCGATCTTCCTGAGGCCGAGCGAGCGCAGCGTGTCGCGCTGGTACTGCTTCTCGCTGACCTTCGACTTGATCTGGGTCACCTTGAGCTGGGCCATCAGGCACCTGCCTTCGCGTTGGACGCGGCGGCGAGGGCGTCGGCCTCGGCACGGACGAGACGTGCCGGCGCGACCTGGTCGAAGTCGAGACCACGACGGGCGGCGACGGCGCGCGGCTCCTCGAGCTGCTTCAGAGCCTCGACGGTCGCGTGGACGATGTTGATGGTGTTCGACGAGCCGAGCGACTTGCTCAGGACGTCGTGGATGCCGGCGCACTCGAGGACGGCGCGGACGGGACCGCCGGCGATGACACCGGTACCCGCGGCGGCGGGGCGCAGGAGCACCACACCGGCGGCGGCCTCACCCTGGACGGGGTGCGGGATGGTCGAGGCGACGCGGGGGACGCGGAAGAAGTTCTTCTTCGCCTCTTCGACGCCCTTGGAGATGGCGGTCGGGACCTCGCGGGCCTTGCCGTAGCCGACGCCCACCAGTCCGTTGCCGTCTCCGACGACCACGAGCGCGGTGAAGCTGAAGCGACGACCGCCCTTGACGACCTTCGACACGCGGTTGATGGTCACGACGCGCTCGAGGAACTGGCTCTTCTCGGCGTCACGGCCACCGCGGTCGCGGCCACCCTGGTTGCGGTCGCGGCCGCCGCGGCGGGGCTCACGAGCCTCCTGCTGCGGCTGCGTGGACGCAGCGGTCTCGACGGGGGCCTCCGACACAGCGGCGACCTCGGGTTCCTTGTTCTCTGCGGCGCTCACAGGTTGAGCCCTGCCTCTCGTGCTCCATCGGCGATCGCGGCGACGCGACCGGCGTACTTGTTGCCTCCGCGGTCGAAGACGACCGCCTCGACACCGGCGTTCTTGGCGCGCTCGGCGACGAGCTCGCCGACCTTGCGCGCCTTGGCGGTCTTGTCGCCGTCGAACACGCGCAGGTCGGCCTCGAGGGTCGACGCCGACGCGAGGGTGCGGCCCTGAGCGTCGTCGACGACCTGCACGAAGACGTGGCGGGCCGAGCGGTTGACGACGAGGCGGGGGCGCTCGGCGGATCCGACGACCTTCTTGCGCAGACGGTCGTGACGACGACCGCGCGCAGCGGACTTGCTCTTTCCTCTGGTTCCGAGTCCCATGATCACTTACCGCTCTTTCCGGCCTTGCGGCGAACGACCTCGCCGGCGTAGCGCACGCCCTTGCCCTTGTAGGGCTCGGGCTTGCGGATCTTACGAATGTTGGCGGCCACCTCACCGACGGCCTGCTTCGAGATGCCGTGCACGGTGAGCTTGTTGTTGCCCTCGACCGTGAACGAGATGCCCGCGGGCGGAGTGACGACGACCGGGTGCGAGAAGCCGAGCGCGAACTCGATGTCCGAGCCCTTCGCCAGCACGCGGTAACCGGTTCCGACGACCTCGAGGCCCTTGGAGTAGCCCTGCGTGACACCGATGATGTCGTTCGCGATGAGCGTGCGGGTGAGGCCGTGGAGCGAGCGCGACTCGCGCTCGTCATCGGGACGCGAGACCAGCACCTGGCCGTTCTCGACGGACACCTGGATGGGGCTGGCGACCGAGACGGTCAGCTCGCCCTTGGGGCCCTTGACGGTCACAGCGGATCCGGCGACGGAGACGTCGACGCCCGCCGGGATCTCGATGGGGAGTCTTCCAATACGCGACATGAGGGGTTACCACACGTAGGCGAGGACTTCCCCACCCACGCCCTTCTTTTCGGCCTGGCGGTCGGTCAGCAGACCGCTCGAGGTGGACAGGATGGCGACGCCGAGGCCGCCGAGCACGGTGGGGATCTCGGCCGACTTCGCGTACACGCGGAGTCCGGGCTTCGAGACCCGCTTGATGCCGGCGATCGAGCGCTCGCGGTTCGGGCCGTACTTGAGGGAGATGGAGAGCGTCGTGCCGACGCGCGCCTCCTCGACCTTCCAGTCGGCGATGTAGCCCTCGGTCTTGAGGATCTCGGCGATGTTCGCCTTGAGCTTCGAGCCCGGGAGGGTGATGGAGTCGTGGTGCGCGGAGTTCGCGTTACGGATTCTGGTCAGCAGATCTGCGACCGGATCAGTCATGGTCATGGCTGATGGTGCCTTTCTCGCCTGGTTTCGGCACCCTTTACAAGAGTGACGACCTGTGGTGTGGGACGGCGCCGACGACGTCGACGCCCATGCGGCCGCGCGAACGCAGGCCAACGAGCCATGCTACATGGCCGAGGTCCTGCGGTCGAGGGCCGATCGTGCACGGGATCCGGAGATCCCGCGTGGCTCCCGCCGCCGGCTCCGGGCGGACCGGTCCGGCGGCGGACGCACGACGAGGCCGGAGGGCGGTTCTCACCGTCCCCCGGCCTCGAGGCTTGCTGCTTACGCGTTGTCCGCCGACTTGAACGGGAAGCCGAGCTGCTTGAGCAGCGCGCGGCCCTCGTCGTCGGTCTTGGCGGTGGTCACGACGGTCACGTCGAAGCCGCGGACGCGGTCGATGCGGTCCTGGTCGATCTCGTGGAAGATCGACTGCTCCGTGATGCCGAAGGTGTAGTTGCCGTTGCCGTCGAACTGGCGGTCCGACAGTCCGCGGAAGTCGCGGATGCGGGGCAGCGCCACCGAGAGCAGGCGGTCCAGGAACTCCCAGGCGCGGTCGCCACGGAGGGTGACGTGAGCGCCGATGGCCTGGCCCTCGCGCAGCTTGAACTGCGCGATGGACTTGCGGGCCTTGGTGACCTGAGGCTTCTGACCGGTGATGGCGGTGAGGTCCTTGACCGCGCCGTCGATGATCTTGCCGTCGCGGGCAGCCTCACCGACACCGGTGTTGACGACGACCTTGACCAGGCCGGGGACCTGGTGGACGTTGCCGAAGCCGAACTGCTCCTGGAGAGCGGGGATGATGTCGGCCTGGTACTTGGCCTTGAGCCGCGGCTGAACCTTCGCAGCCACTGCGGTGGTGTCAGTCATTACAGTTCCTCACCCGACGCCTTCGCGTAGCGCACGCGAACGGTCTTGGTCACGCCGTCCTTGGTGACGGCCACGTTGCGGTGGCCGACCCGGGTCGGCTTCTTGGTCTTCGGGTCGACGAGCGCGACGTTGGAGATGTGGATCGAGGCCTCGACGGTCTCGATGCCCCCCTCCTTCGAGCCGCGCTGCGTCTGGCCGACGCGGACGTGCTTCTTGACGAAGTTCACGCCCTCGACGACGACGCGGTTGCGCTCGACCAGCACCTCGAGGACCTTGCCCTGCTTGCCGCGGTCTCCGCCGCGGGCCTGGGTAGCTCCCGAGATGACCTGGACGAGGTCACCCTTCTTGATCTTGGCCATGACTAGATAACCTCCGGTGCCAGCGAGACGATCTTCATGAACTTCTTGTCGCGGAGCTCGCGACCGACCGGTCCGAAGATGCGGGTGCCACGGGGGTCCCCGTCGTTCTTGAGGATGACGGCGGCGTTCTCGTCGAACTTGATGTACGAGCCGTCGGCTCGACGGGTCTGCTTGATGGTGCGGACGATGACGGCCTTGACCACGTCGCCCTTCTTCACGTTGCCACCGGGGATCGCGTCCTTGACGGTGGCGACGATGATGTCACCGAGGCCCGCGTAGCGGCGGCCGGAGCCTCCGAGGACGCGGATGGTGAGGAGCATCTTGGCGCCGGTGTTGTCGGCGACCTTGACTCGGGATTCTTGCTGAAGCATGTGTCTCTCCTGCTAACTCAAGTAGGCCGCGGCCTACTTGGCCTTCTCGAGGATCTCGACCAGGCGCCAGCGCTTGGTGGCGCTGAGGGGACGGGTCTCGCTGATGACGACGGAGTCGCCGATGCCGGCGGAGTTCAGCTCGTCGTGGACCTTGACCTTGGACGTACGGCGGATGACCTTGCCGTACAGCGGGTGCTTCACCCGGTCCTCGACCTCGACGACGATGGTCTTGTCCATCTTGTCGCTGGTGACGTAGCCGCGACGGGTCTTGCGGTATCCGCGAGCGCCCGCCTCCTTCACGTCGTGGGCGGCCGACTCGTGGCCGGCGCTGTCATTGACGGTTGCCATTACTTGGCCTCCTCGTTCGACTCGGTCGCCTCGACCTCGGCCTTGGCGGCCTTCTTGGTCTTCGGCTTCTTCTCCGCCTTGGCCGGAGCCTCGACGGGTGCGGGGGTGGCGCGGATGCCCAGCTCGCGCTCACGGATGACCGTGTAGATGCGGGCGATGTCGCGCTTGACGGCACGCAGGCGGCCGTTGGTGTCCAGCTGACCGGTGGCCGACTGGAAGCGGAGGTTGAACAGCTCCTCCTTGGCCTTCTTCAGCTCGGTGACGAGACGCTCGTCCTCGTAGGTGTCGAGCTCGGCGGGGGCGAGCTCCTTGGATCCGATCGCCATTACGCGTCTCCCTCCTCGCGCTTGATGATGCGTGCCTTGAGGGGCAGCTTGTGGATGGCACGGGTCATGGCCTCGCGAGCGAGCTGCTCGTCGACGCCGGCGACCTCGAAGAGGACGCGACCCGGCTTGACGTTCGCGACCCACCACTCCGGCGAGCCCTTTCCGGAACCCATGCGGGTCTCGGCGGGCTTCTTGGTGAGCGGACGGTCGGGGTAGATGTTGATCCACACCTTTCCGCCGCGCTTGATGTGACGCGTCATCGCGATACGAGCGGACTCGATCTGACGGTTGGTCACGTAGGCGGGGGTGAGGGCCTGGATGCCGAACTCACCGAACGACACCTTGGTGCCACCGGTGGCCTGGCCGGACCGGCCCGGGTGGTGCTGCTTGCGGTGCTTGACTCGACGCGGAATCAACATGGTTATGCCTCAACTCCTGCTGCGACGGGCGCCTCGCTCTGCTGGCGGGGTGCACGGCGCGGACGGTCGCTGCGCTCGGGGCGCGACGACTTGCTGTTCGCCTGCTCGCGGGCGAGCTCCTTGTTGGTGATGTCGCCCTTGTAGATCCAGACCTTCACGCCGATGCGGCCGAAGGTGGTCTTCGCCTCGTAGAAGCCGTAGTCGATGTTCGCGCGGAGGGTGTGCAGCGGCACGCGTCCCTCGCGGTAGAACTCCGAGCGGCTCATCTCGGCGCCGCCGAGGCGGCCGGAGACCTGGATGCGGACGCCCTTGGCGCCGGCGCGCTGAGCACCCTGCAGGCCCTTGCGCATCGCGCGGCGGAAGGCCACGCGGGCGGAGAGCTGCTCGGCGATGCCCTGGGCGACCAGCTGAGCCTCGGCCTCGGGGTTCTTGACCTCGAGGATGTTCAGCTGGATCTGCTTGCCCGTGAGCTTCTCGAGGTCGGCGCGGATGCGCTCGGCCTCGGCGCCGCGGCGACCGATCACGATGCCCGGGCGGGCGGTGTGGATGTCGACGCGGACGCGGTCACGGGTGCGCTCGATCTCGATGCGGGCGACGCCCGCACGGTCGAGCTGCGTGGCGAGGAGTCGGCGGATCTTGACGTCCTCGGCGAGGTAGTCGCTGTACCGCTGGCCCTTCTTGGTGCTGTCGGAGAACCAGCGCGACACGTGGTCGGTGGTGATTCCCAGACGGAAACCGTAGGGGTTTACTTTCTGACCCATTACTTGGTCCCCTCCTCAGGAGTGGCCAGCACGACGGTGATGTGGCTGGTGCGCTTGTTGATGCGGAAGGCACGACCCTGAGCACGGGGCTGGAATCGCTTGAGGGTGGTTCCCTCATCGACGAAGGCGCGGGACACGATCAGGTCCTGGTCGTCGAGGTACTCGTTCGAGGCATCGGCCTTGACGCGAGCGTTGGCCATCGCCGAGGCGACGAGCTTGTAGACGGGCTCGGACGCACCCTGCGGCGCGAACTTCAGGATGGCCAGTGCCTCCTGAGCCTGCTTCCCGCGGATCAGGTTCACGACACGGCGAGCCTTCTGGGGGGTGACGCGGATGTGTCGCACGCGTGCGATCGACTCCACCATTTCTCTCCTCCTTCTCGTCGCCGCGTCAGCGGCGACGGCCCTTCTTGTCGTCCTTCTCGTGACCGCGGAAGGTCCGAGTGGGGGCGAACTCGCCGAGCTTGTGGCCGACCATGGTCTCGGTCACGAACACGGGGATGTGCTTGCGACCGTCGTGGACCGCGATGGTGTGACCCAGCATCGCCGGGATGATCATCGAACGGCGCGACCAGGTCTTGATGACGTTCTTGTTGCCGGCTTCGTTGGCCGTGAACACCTTGCGGAGCAGGTGGTCGTCAACGAAGGGGCCCTTCTTGAGACTGCGAGGCATCTTCTACAACTCCTACTTGCGCTTCTTACCGGCGGTGCGGCGGCGAACGATGAGCTTGTCGCTCTCCTTGTTGGGGCGACGGGTGCGTCCCTCGGACTGACCCCACGGGCTGACCGGGTGGCGTCCACCGGAGGTCTTGCCCTCTCCACCACCGTGCGGGTGGTCGACCGGGTTCATCGCGACACCGCGGACGGTCGGGCGGACGCCCTTCCAGCGCATGCGGCCGGCCTTGCCCCAGTTGATGTTCGACTGCTCGGCGTTGCCGACCTCGCCGATCGTGGCGCGGCAGCGCGCGTCGACGTTGCGGATCTCGCCCGACGGCAGGCGGAGCTGCGCGTAGGGGCCGTCCTTGGCGACGAGGCGGACCGAGGTGCCGGCCGAGCGGGCGAGCTTGGCGCCGCCTCCCGGCTTGATCTCGATGGCGTGGATGACCGTACCGGTCGGGATGTTGCGCAGCGGCAGGTTGTTGCCGGGCTTGATGTCGGCTCCGGCGCCCGACTCCACGATGTCGCCCTGGGAGAGCTTGTTCGGGGCCAGGATGTAGCGCTTGGTGCCGTCCACGAAGTGGAGCAGCGCGATGCGCGCCGTGCGGTTGGGGTCGTACTCGATGTGAGCGACCTTGGCGTTGACGCCGTCCTTGTCGTTGCGACGGAAGTCGATCAGGCGGTACTGGCGCTTGTGGCCACCACCGATGTGACGCGTCGTGATGCGGCCGGAGTTGTTGCGGCCACCGGTCTTGGACAGCGGGCGCAGGAGCGACTTCTCGGGCGTCGAGCGGGTGATCTCGGCGAAGTCGGCAACGCTGGAGCCGCGGCGACCGGGGGTCGTGGGCTTGTACTTACGAATAGCCATTGTCTGTTTCCTCTACGCTTCTTCGGCTCAGCCGACGCTCGTGAAGATGTCGATGGAGCCGGACTTCAGCGTGACGATCGCGCGCTTGGTGTCCTTGCGCTTGCCGGTGCCGAACTTCGTGCGGCGGGTCTTGCCCTGGCGGTTCAGCGTGTTGATCGACGCGACCTCGACGCCGAAGATCTTCTCGATGGCGAGCTTGATCTCGGTCTTGTTCGAACGCGGGTCGACCACGAAGGTGTACTTGCCCTCGTCGATCAGTCCGTAGGACTTCTCCGAGACCACCGGGGAGATGATGACGTCGCGGGGGTCCTTGTTGAACGCGGCGGACTGGCTCATGCGTTCACCTCTTCCTTGTTGGACTCGACGCCCGACTTGGCCGCGATGAACGCGTCGAGCGCGCCCTTCGAGAACACGATGTCGTCGGAGACGAGCACGTCGTACGCGTTGAGCTGGTCGGCCGGCAGGATGTGCACGAACGGCACGTTGCGGAGCGAGAGCTCGGCGATGTAGTCGTCGCGCTCGAGCACCACGAGGACGTTGCGCGACACCGAGAGGGCGTCGAGCAGGACGAGGACGTCCTTGGTCCGGGGGGTGTCGCCGAGGGCGAGGGACTCGACCACGTGGATGCGGGCGCCGCGCGCGCGGTCCGAGAGAGCGCCGAGCAGAGCCGCGGCGATCATCTTCTTGGGGGTGCGCTGCGCGTAGCTGCGGGGGGTCGGTCCGTGGACCACGCCACCGCCGGTCATGTGCGGGGCGCGGATCGAGCCCTGACGAGCGCGACCGGTTCCCTTCTGCTTGAACGGCTTGCGACCGGCTCCGGAGACCTCACCGCGGTTCTTCGTCTTGTGGGTTCCCTGGCGCGCCGCGGCGAGCTGGGCCACGACGACCTGGTGGATGAGGGGGATGTTGGTCTGGACGTCGAAGAGCGCGGCGGGGAGCTCGACCGAGCCCGCCTTCTGGCCCTTGACGTCGATGATGTCGACAGAGGTAGCCATGGAACTACGCTCCCTTCACGGCGTTGCGAACGAACACGAGGCGACCGCGGGCACCGGGGACGGCGCCCTTGACGAGCAGCAGGCCCTTCTCGGCGTCGACGGAGTGCACCTTGAGGTTGAGCACGGTGACGCGCTCGCCACCCATGCGACCGGCCATGCGCATGCCCTTGAAGACACGGCTGGGGGTCGAGGAGGCGCCGATGGAGCCGGGCTTGCGGTGGTTGCGGTGCGAACCGTGCGAAGCCGAGACGCCCTTGAAGTTGTGGCGCTTCATGACACCGGCGAAGCCCTTGCCCTTGCTGGTGCCGACGACGTCGACCTTGGTGCCGGCCTCGAAGACGGCGTCCACGGTCAGCTCCTGGCCGGCCGAGTAGTCGGCGGCGTCGGAGGTGCGGACCTCGGTGAGGTGGCGGCGGGGGGTGACGCCCGCGGCGTCGAAGTGACCGGCGGCGGGCTTGTTCACCTTGCGCGGGTCGATCGCACCGGCGGCGAGCTGGACGGCAGTGTAGCCGTCCTTCTCCTCCGTGCGGACCTGGGTCACGACGTTGGGGCTGATCTCGATGACGGTGACCGGCACGAGCTTGTTGTCCTCGTCCCAGACCTGGGTCATTCCGAGCTTGGTGCCGAGGAGGCCCTTGCTGGTCTTCAGCGTGGGGGAAACAGTGACAGACATGGTGGCACTCCTCCTTAGAGCTTGATCTCGATGTTGACGTCGGCCGGCAGGTCGAGGCGCATGAGCGAGTCGACGGCCTTGGGCGTCGGGTCGATGATGTCGATGAGGCGCTTGTGGGTGCGCATCTCGAAGTGCTCGCGGCTGTCCTTGTACTTGTGGGGAGAACGGATCACGCAGACCACGTTCTTCTCCGTCGGCAGCGGCACGGGGCCGACCACCGTTGCACCGGCACGGGTGACCGTGTCGACGATCTTGCGCGCCGACGTGTCGATGACCTCGTGGTCGTACGACTTCAGTCGGATGCGGATCTTCTGTCCCGCCATGTGTGATCTCTCACTCTCTTGTTATTGCGTCGTACGCGACTCCCCCGGCCGGAGCCGGACTCGTCTCGCATTGGACGCGCTCGCGAAGGAACTCCGGTGACCCGGAAAAGTGCAACCAGTGTTCTTCTGTCAAAAGCACCGCATCCCGGGGGCGCTCCGATCGGCGTGCAGAACGCACGACGCACGGAGAACCCGTTGAGATGTCGGTTGTTGTCGTTCTGCTACCCGCCGCCTCGACGTCGCACCCGCGTGGCCGCCCTCTCGGGTCGAGCCTCCGCGATGCCGTCTCGGCACTGCCTGGCAGTGTCCCCCTCCGAGCAGCACGCCGCCCGAGAGGAAATTTTGAACTAGAAGAGTCTCCCACAGATGCCCCACCCCTGCAACCCGGGCGTGTCGCGCCGGAGGGCTCCTCCACGACCGCGTCGTGACCTCCCCTCGGAGCCGATGATCCCCGGCCGCGACGCGGGCAGGAGGGCTCGGCCGCTACTCGAAGAGCAGCGCCCGGACGGCGGTCTCGGCCGAGGCGGGGCGCGACGCGTCGATCGTCTCGCCGGCGCGGAAGTGGTCCAGCAGTCGCGGGTCGACGTAGCTGGCGCGGGCGACCGTGGGCGTGTTGCCGAGCACGTCGGAGGCGTCGCGCATCGCCTGGGCGATCGCGGAGTTCCGAGCGCGCTGCGTGGCCTGCGGGCCCGACTTCGCCAGGCTCAGCGCAGCGGCGGCCGTGCCGTGCAGAGTGCGGAAGTCCTTCGCCGTGAAGTCGTCCCCCGCGCGCTCGCGCACGTAGTCGTTGATCTCGGGCGCCGAGACGGGCCGCCACTCCCGCCCGTCCTTCCAGGCGAGCAGGCGGGCGTTCGGTCCGCGCCGCTTGAGTGCACGGACGACCCGCGAGAGATCGTGGTCGAGGATCTCGCTCGTCCACGCCTGGTGGCTCTTCCCCGGGAAGGCGAGGGCGACACGGTCCCCGTGGGTCGTGGCGTGCGCGCACAGGAGCGTCGAGAGGCCGACGCTGCCGTGCTCCTTCGCGTACCTCTCGCTGCCGACGCGGAGCGACCCGGTGTCGAGCATCCGGAAGGCGGTCGCCAGCGCCCGCTCGCGGCTGGGCCCGTCCGATCGGAGGGCGATGGTCACGGCCCGGCGCGCCCCGGGCAGGGCCTCCGCGAGCCGCAGTGCCCGGTCGAACTTGATCCGATCCTTCTGCTCGCGCCAGGTCGGATGGTAGATGTACTGGCGGCGGCCGGCCGAGTCGACGCCGGTGGCCTGGATGTGCCCGTTGGGGTACGGGGCGATCCAGACGTCCGTCCAGGCCGGCGGGATGCCGAGACGGTCGAAGCGCGCGCGCAGCTCCGTGTCGGCGACCGTCGCGCCCTTCGGGTCGCGGTAGCTGAAGCCGGAGCCCGCACGCACCCGGGTGTAGCCGCGTCCGCTCGAATCGGTCCTGCGGAGTCGTTGCGCGCGAGTGTCAGCCATCGATCCGACGATAGGACGGCGGATCGGAGGGCCGCACCCGCTTGACGGCGGGGAGGAGCAGTCGGACGGGAGCCGCTACTCGTTGCCGATCCGCTTGTCGGCCTGGCGCTTCAGGTCCTCGATGCGGTCGTCGTACTTGCCGTTGGTGAGGCGGCTGGCGATCTCGCCGGCCTTCTCGAGGGTCTGGTCGGAGACCTGCTCGGCCTTCTCGCTCCGCAGCGCGTCCTGGGCCTTCCGGCTGTTGAGCAGTTCGCCGGCCTGGCGTCCGAGCTTCCCGAGATCCACGATGATGCCTCCTTGTCGACGCGCACAGGGCGGCGCGTGCCTCAGTGTGGCGCTCCCGGCTGAGGGAACGGTGCGGGCGCGCCGGTCAGCCGGCCAGCGCGATCACCCGCGCCGCGGCGTCGGCCAGGGCGCGGCCGTAGGAGGGACCGTGACCGGCGGCGTGGACGGCGAGCGGGTGCAGCTGGTGCAGCGGCACCCGCTCCTCGTAGCCGGCTTCCAGCGGATGCTGCTCGCGGTAGCCCTCGAGGACGGCGCCGAGGTGCGGAGCGCCGAAGAGGGACAGCATCGCCAGGTCGGTCTCGCGGTGGCCGCCGTGAGCGGCGGGGTCGATCAGGACGGCGCCCTCCGCCGACCAGAGCACGTTGCCGGTCCAGAGGTCCCCGTGGATCCTGGCGGGCCCCGCCCCGTCGTCGAAGGCGCCCGCCGCCACCCGGTCCAGCGCCCGCTCGACGGCCCGCGACTCGGCTGCGGTGAGGGTTCCCGCCTCCACGGCGGGGCCCAGGAACGGGCGCACCCGCTGCTCCGCGTAGAAGCGCCCCCACGAGTCGTCGGGGCGGCACGGCATCGCGCGGCGGCCGATGTACGCGGGGCCGGTCCAGCCCGGGGGCGGTGCTCCGAAGGCGGTGGCTCCCGCGTCGTGCGTCCGGGCGAGCGCGGCGCCGAAGGCGCGAGCCGACTCGGCCGACGGGCGGACCGAGCGGATCTCCTCCAGCTCGATGCGCCCGGGCGACACCGCCTCCACCCCGACGCAGCGCGCACCCCCGTCCGCCTCGCGCAGCCAGCCCAGGCCGGCCGCCTCCCACTCGAAGAACTGCGGGCGGGCACGGGGGTCGCTCTTCACGAAGGGCATGCGGCCACGCTAGCCGGGCGTCCCGGGAACGACGAGAGGGGCCGCCCGCCGAAGCGGACGACCCCTCTCGAGAGATCGGTAGGACGGACCTACTTGACGATCTTGGTGACCGTACCGGCACCCACGGTGCGTCCACCCTCACGGATGGCGAAGCCGAGGCCCTCCTCCATGGCGATCGGCTGGATCAGCGCGACCGTCATGTCGGTGGTGTCGCCGGGCATGACCATCTCGGTGCCCTCGGGCAGCGTGATGACGCCGGTGACGTCGGTGGTGCGGAAGTAGAACTGCGGACGGTAGTTCGCGTAGAACGGGTTGTGACGCCCACCCTCATCCTTGGACAGGATGTACGCGGTGCCCTCGAAGTCCGTGTGCGGCGTGACCGAACCCGGCTTGACGACGACCTGGCCGCGCTCGACGTCCTCGCGCTTGGTGCCGCGGAGGAGCAGACCGCAGTTCTCGCCGGCCCAGGCCTCGTCGAGCTGCTTGTGGAACATCTCGATTCCGGTGACCGTGGTCTTCTGCGTCGGGCGGATGCCGACGATCTCGACCTCGGAGTTCAGAGCGAGGGTTCCGCGCTCCGCACGGCCGGTGACGACGGTTCCACGACCGGTGATCGTGAAGACGTCCTCGATCGGCATCAGGAACGGCTTGTCCTTGTCGCGCACCGGGTCCGGGATGGACTCGTCGACCGCGTCCATGAGGTCGAGGATCGACTGGGTCCAGGTCTCGTCGCCCTCGAGGGCCTTGAGGCCGGAGACGCGCACGACGGGGGCGTCGTCGCCGGGGAAGCCCTGCGACGAGAGGAGCTCGCGGACCTCGAGCTCGACGAGCTCCAGGATCTCCTCGTCGTCCACCATGTCGGCCTTGTTCAGGGCGACGAGGAGGTAGGGGACGCCGACCTGCTTGGCGAGGAGGACGTGCTCACGGGTCTGAGCCATCGGGCCGTCGGTGGCGGCGACCACGAGGATCGCGCCGTCCATCTGGGCCGCGCCGGTGATCATGTTCTTGATGTAGTCGGCGTGACCGGGGGCGTCGACGTGCGCGTAGTGGCGCTTCGGCGTCTCGTACTCGACGTGCGAGATGTTGATCGTGATGCCGCGCTGGCGCTCCTCGGGAGCGGAGTCGATCGACGCGAAGTCACGCTGGACGTTGGTCGCGGACGGGAACTTGTCCGCCAGAACCTTCGAGATCGCCGCGGTGAGCGTGGTCTTTCCGTGGTCGACGTGACCGATGGTTCCGATGTTGACGTGCGGCTTGGTCCGCTCGAACTTGGCCTTAGCCACTGTGGGTCCTCCTCAGGACTTAGGTGCAAGCATCCGCATCCGGGCGGCCGCACGGGGCGACACGAGGACAGGAGGACTTGCGGGGGTTTTGTGTACGTATGTTACCGGCAGTGGTCGTGCGGCCGTCCCGCTGCGACAGGGGGCGCGCTGCACTCGGCAGCAAACCCGCACGACACTACCAGGCCGTCGCCGTTCCGGGGAACGGCGACGGCCCAGGGGCGGAGCTACTCGCCCTTGTTCTTCTGGACGATCTCCTCGGCCACGGCCTTGGGGACCTCGGCGTAGGTCTCGAACGTCATCGAGTAGACGGCACGGCCCGAGGTCTTCGAGCGCAGGTCTCCGATGTAGCCGAACATCTCGGACAGCGGGACGTTGGCCCGGATGACCTTGATGCCGGTGGCGTCCTCCATCGACTGGATCATCCCGCGACGCGAGTTGATGTCGCCGATGACGTCGCCCATGTACTCCTCGGGAGTACGGACCTCGACGGCCATGAGCGGCTCGAGGAGGACCGGCTGCGCCTTGCGCGAGGCCTCCTTGAACGCGATCGAGCCGGCGATCTTGAACGCCATCTCGGAGGAGTCGACGTCGTGCGCCGCTCCGTCGACCAGGGTCGCCTTCACGCCGACCATGGGGTAGCCGGCGAGCACGCCGACCTGCATGGCGTCGCGGATGCCCGCGTCGACGGAGGGGATGTACTCGCGCGGGACTCGGCCACCGGTGACGCCGTTGACGAACTCGTAGGTCTTGTCGGCCTCGACCTCCATCGGCTCGATGGTGATCTGGACCTTCGCGAACTGGCCGGAGCCACCCGTCTGCTTCTTGTGGGTGTAGTCGTACTTCTCGACCGTGCGGCGGATCGTCTCGCGGTACGCGACCTGGGGCTTGCCCACGTTGGCCTCGACGTTGAACTCGCGCTTCATGCGGTCCACCAGGATGTCGAGGTGCAGCTCGCCCATTCCCTTGATGACCGTCTGACCGGTCTCCTGGTTCTGCTCGGTGCGGAAGGTGGGGTCCTCCTCCGCGAGCTTCTGGATCGCGGTGCCGAGCTTCTCCTGGTCGGCCTTCGTCTTGGGCTCGATGGCGACCTCGATGACGGGCTCCGGGAAGGTCATCGACTCGAGCACGACCTGCGCGGCCGGGTCGCTCAGGGTGTCACCGGTGGTGGTGTCCTTGAGGCCGATGACGGCGTAGATGTGGCCGGCGGTGACCGAGTCGACCGGGTTCTCCTTGTTGGAGTGCATCTGGAAGATCTTGCCGATGCGCTCCTTCTTGCCCTTGGTCGAGTTGATGACCTGGGCGCCGGAGTCGAGCTTGCCCGAGTAGACGCGGACGTAGGTCAGGCGGCCGAAGAACGGGTGCACGGCGACCTTGAACGCGAGCGCCGAGAAGGGCTCGGTCGAGTCCGCGTGGCGCATGATGACCTTCTCCTCGTCGCGGACGTCGTGCGCCTCGATGGCGGGGACGTCGAGCGGGGAGGGGAGGTAGTCGACGACCGCGTCGAGCATCGGCTGGACGCCGCGGTTCTTGAACGCGGAGCCGCAGAGCACCGGGTAGATCTCGGAGTTGACGGTCATCTTGCGGATGGCGCCCTTGATCTCCGCGACGGTGAGCTCCTCACCGCCGAAGTACTTCTCGAGCAACTCGTCGGAGGTCTCCGCGACGGTCTCGAGGAGCTTCTCGCGGTACTCCGCCGCCTTGTCGGCCAGATCGGCCGGGATCTCCTCGATCTCGTACTTCGCGCCGAGCGCGACGTCGCCCTTCGAGTCGCCGCGCCACGTGAGCGCGCGCATCTCGACCAGGTCGACGACGCCCTCGAAGGAGGACTCCGCGCCGATGGGCAGCTGGATGACCAGCGGCTTCGCGCCGAGGCGCTTGATGATCGTGTCGACCGTGTAGTAGAAGTCGGCGCCGAGCTTGTCCATCTTGTTGACGAAGCAGATGCGCGGGACGTCGTACTTGTCGGCCTGACGCCAGACGGTCTCGGACTGGGGCTCGACGCCCTCCTTGCCGTCGAAGACGGCGACGGCGCCGTCGAGGACGCGGAGCGAGCGCTCGACCTCGACCGTGAAGTCGACGTGACCGGGGGTGTCGATGATGTTGATCTGGTTCTTGTTCCAGAAGCAGGTCGTCGCGGCGGACGTGATCGTGATGCCGCGCTCCTGCTCCTGCGCCATCCAGTCCATCGTCGCGGCGCCGTCGTGGACCTCGCCGATCTTGTGCGTGATACCCGTGTAGAACAGGATGCGCTCGGTGGTGGTGGTCTTGCCGGCATCGATGTGGGCCATGATGCCGATGTTGCGGACCTTGTTCAGGTCGGTGAGCACATCTTGTGCCACGGAGTTCCTCCGATAGGTGATGGAGCCAGCGCACCGGGTTCATGGCCGAATGGCTGGGATTCTGGTGGTGGCGGTCGCCCGGTCGCGGGGATCGGGCGATCCGCCGCCGGGACCGGGCCCGCAGCGCTGACGCCGCGGGCCCGGTGGTCGCGGTCGCCCGGAGGCGGCCGCGGGGTGCGCTACCAGCGGTAGTGCGCGAAGGCCTTGTTCGACTCGGCCATCTTGTGGGTGTCCTCGCGACGCTTGACAGCGGCGCCCAGACCGTTCGACGCGTCGAGGATCTCGTTCATGAGACGCTCGGTCATCGTCTTCTCGCGACGGGCCTTCGCGTAGCTGGTGAGCCAGCGGAGCGCGAGGGTGTTGGCGCGGTGGGGCTTGACCTCGACCGGGACCTGGTAGGTCGAGCCGCCGACGCGGCGGCTGCGGACCTCGAGGGTCGGGCGGACGTTGTCGAGCGCCTTCTTGAGGGTGACGACCGCGTCCTGGCCGTTCTTGCCGGCGACGCCCTCGAGGGCACCGTAGACGATGCGCTCGGCGAGGCCCTTCTTGCCGTCCAGGAGGATCTTGTTGACGAGCTGGCTGACGATGGGGGCGCCGTAGACGGGGTCTGCGACGACGGGGCGCTTGGGAGCGGGGCCCTTACGAGGCATTACTTCTTCTCCATCTTCGCGCCGTACCGGCTGCGAGCCTGCTTGCGGTTCTTGACGGCCTGGGTGTCCAGGGCGCCGCGAACGATCTTGTAGCGGACACCGGGGAGGTCCTTGACGCGACCGCCGCGCACGAGCACCATCGAGTGCTCCTGCAGGTTGTGGCCCTCGCCGGGGATGTAGGCGGTGACCTCGGTGCCGTTGGAGAGCTTCACGCGGGCCACCTTGCGGAGGGCCGAGTTCGGCTTCTTGGGCGTGGTCGTGTAGACGCGCGTGCAGACGCCGCGCTGCTGGGGGTTGGCCTTCAGGGCGGGCGCCTTGGTCTTGGTGACCTTCGGCGTGCGTCCCTTGCGGACCAACTGCTGAATCGTTGGCACTGGTTTTGCTCCTTGAATGCTGCACGGTGACAGCGGATCGATGGTCGACATTCGGCCCTCCCGTCTCCGGGAACGGCCGAGTTCATCTGGACCCGACGCACCCCGCGGCCCCGCGAGCGGGACCGGGAGGGTGAGGGGTATGCCGTGGGGGCCGCCCGATCGGACGAACCCGCGGGTCCTCACGGACCCGGTAGAGCGAAGTGCGGCGACCGCATCGACCCGGAGGCACGACACAAGCGCACGGCAAAGCGCACACCCGAAGAATATTACGGGGAGTGACGGGGCCGGTCAACCGAGCGGCGTTCGCCCTGGGAGATGCCGCGGCGCCGCGACGAGCCGCGCCGGGGCTCCGCCGTCACTCCCGCTCGTCGCCCTCCCAGCCCCAGTGGGGGCTGCGGCCGCCGGCGTCGCGACGGGCCAGGAGCAGGAGGAACACGAGCTGGACGGCGGCCGCGAGCACGCCGGTCGCGATCGCGAAGACAGTGGGCGCATGAGCGAGGATCCAGCCGAGGATCTCCCCCGGCTCCTGACGGCCGAGCCCGTAGAGCGCTCCGCCCGTGAGGAGGAAGAGCAGGTAGACGACGACCCCGGTCAGCAGCGACGGGCCGAGGACGCGGTGGACGGCGGGACGGGCGGCGAGGGTCACCATCGCGACCAGCACGGCGACGACGCAGACCGCCACCGACACCGGCCCCAGCAGCGGGCCGGCGTCGCGCTCGGGCACGACGTCCTGGTCCAGCAGGAGGCTGAGGACCCCGAACGCGCAGACGACCAGAGCGAGGTAGAGGAACGCGGCGAAGCCGGCCAGCGCGAGGCCGTAGCCCAGCCCGGCTCCGCGGCCCTGCCCCTGCCGCTCCGGAGTCACGACTGCGCGGCCGCTTCGCGCTCGGCGTTGCGGCGCTTGACGCCCCGGGCGCGGCCCGCGATCGCGGCGCCGCCCCAGACGCTCGCCTCCCGGCCGAGGACGCCCGCGGCGAGGACCGCCGCGAGGACGGCGGGATCGCGGACGAACTCGAGCGCGACGGAGCGGTCGATCGGCAGGGCGAGCGGTCCGACGGCGCTCCAGCCGCCGACCAGCGCGGCCGCAGCCGTGAGGAGGGCGACGAGGAAGCCGCCGAGGACGTAGGCCCACCAGCCCGCGCGGTTCACGACGAGCACGATCAGCGCCAGGCCGACGAGGAACGCGGCGACCGGGGCGAGGAACAGCGCGGTCGGCGCCACCTCGAGCGCGAGGGCGACCGGATCGCCGCCGATGCGGTCGACGAGGAGGCGGATCGCGGTGAGGGCGACGAGGTACAGGACGGCGAAGACCGCGGTCGTCAGGAGGGCGAGCGCGAGGCCCGCGAGGCGGTTGCCGGAGCGCCGGGGCGGCTCGGGCTCGGCCTCGACCGGCCCGAGGGCGCTGGGGGCGGACGCCGCGGCGGCCGGGGCGGCGGGCTCGACGGTCGGCTGCCGGCCGGTCACGGGCTCGGGCCAGACGTACTCGCGGGTCGGCTGGGGTCCGGTTCCGCCGGACGTCTCGGTCGCGGAGGGGATCCGCGTGGTCTCGGCGTCGCTGCTCCAGGTCACCCGGACAGCATAGGCACGCCTTCCGCCGCGCCCGGTGCGCCGCGCGGCTCCCCGTCGATGGGGGACAGCGCCGATCGTCTACTCGAGCGGGTGGAGGAGGCGGTGCAGGAACTGCCGGGTGCGCGGCTCGCGCGGCTCCCGGAGGATCTGCGCGGGGGCGCCCCGCTCGACGACCACGCCGTCGGCCATGAAGACGACCTCCGAGGCCACCTGCCGGGCGAACTCGAGCTCGTGCGTCACGACGAGCATGGTCCAGCCCTCCCCCGCCAGCTCCCGCATCAGCGAGAGCACGTCGCCGACCAGCTCCGGGTCCAGCGCCGAGGTGGGCTCGTCGAAGAGGAGCAGATCGGGCCGCAGCGCGAGTGCCCGGACGATGCCCACGCGCTGCTGCTGACCACCGGAGAGCTCGAAGGGGTAGGCGCTCCCCCGGCCGCCGAGGCCGACGCGCTCGAGCAGGCGCTCCGCCTCCGGGACCACCTCGGACGCGGGACGGCGCTGCACCCGCAGCGGCCCCTCCGTCACGTTCTGGAGGACCGTCAGGTGCGGGAAGAGGTTGAAGTGCTGGAAGACCATCGCGGAGTGGTCGCGCAGCTTGGTCAGCGCCTTCCGGCCGACGCCGCGGTCGAAGTCGAGGACGCTGCCGTCGGCGAGCTCGACCACCCCGCCGTCCGGCACCTCGAGACTGTTCAGCGAGCGCAGGACGGTGGTCTTGCCCGAGCCGGACGGCCCGATCAGGGCGACGACCTCGCCGCGGCGGACCTCCAGGTCGATGCCGCGCAGCACCTCCACCCCGCCGAACGACTTCCGGAGTCCGCGGGCCGTGAGCACGGGCCGGGCGTCGGTCGGGGTGTCAGCGGGCGACATAGCGGTCCAATCGCTTCTCGAGCAGGCCCTGGCCGCTGGAGAGCACCAGGCAGATGAGCCAGTAGATCAGAGCGGCCTCGAGGTAGAGGAGCATGAACTCGCTCGACGCGGTGGCGATCTTCTGCGCCTGCCGGAAGAGCTCGGTCACCAGGATGAGGGAGGCCAGCGAGGTGTCCTTCACCAGCGAGATGAAGGTGTTCGACAGGGGCGGGACGGAGACGCGCGCGGCCTGCGGCAGGATGATGCGCCGCAGCGAGAGCGAGCGGCTCATCCCGATCGTGTGCGCCGCCTCCCACTGCCCCTTCGGGACGCTGAGGATCGCCGCGCGGATGACCTCCGCCGCGTAGCCGCCCACGTTGAGGGCGAACGCGATGGTGGCGCTGGGCCAGGGGTCGATCTTCAGTCCGAGGCTCGGCAGGCCGTAGAAGATCACGAACAGCTGTACCAGGAGCGGCGTGCCCCGGATGACGGAGATGTAGGCGCGCGCGATCCACGAGAGGATCCGCACGCGCGAGAGCCGCATCAGGGCGACCGCGAGCGCGAGCACGAGCCCGATGGCGAAGCTCGCCAGCGCGAGCGGGATCGTCCCGACGATGCCCCCGGAGAGGATCGGCCAGAACGACCGGAGGACGAGGTCCATTGTGTTCTCCCGCCTTCGCGGGAGGATCCGCGGTCGGCTCGATCGGGTGGTGGCGTCGGGGCGGATCGTGTCCGCCTCCTCGGGAATGCTGGCACGCTTCGCGCCGGGGCGGGCGCTCTTGCGGGCGGACCCGCGGCCTGAGCCGCTCCGCCGCGCCCCGCGTCGGCGCCGCTCACGCACGAGACGGCCCCTCCCGGGAGGGGAGGAGCCGTCTCGGTGCCGGACTACTGGGAGACGTCGGCTCCGAAGTAGCGCTCGGAGATGGAGGCGAGGGTGCCGTCCTCGCGCAGCTCGTCGAGGGCGGAGTCGACGGCCTCGACGAGGTCGTCCGAGCCCTTCGGGAAGGTGAAGGCGCTCTCGGAGGTGTCGTCGGTGGTGACGGCGACCTTGAGGCCCGCGGCCTGGTCGGGGTAGGTCGTGGACCAGTCGAGCCAGGTGAGGCGGTCGTTCACGGTCGCGTCGACGCGTCCCTGCTCGACGAGGGCGATGGCCTGCGCCCAGCCCTCGACACCCTCGACCTCGGCGCCGTTCTCCTGCGCGACGGTGTACCAGTTGCTCGAGAGCGACTGCGCGGTGGTCTTGCCGGAGAGGCCGGCGAGGTCGGTGATCGAGGTGTCGCTCGAGGGGACGATCACGACGCCGGGGCTGACCGAGTACGGCTCCGAGAAGTCGTACTTCGCCTCGCGCTCGTCGTTGATCGAGACCTGGTTCGCGATCACGTCGAAGCGCGCTCCGTCCAGGCCCGCGAACATCGCGTCCCACTGCGTCTCCTGGAAGTCGGGCTCGACGCCCAGCTTCTCGGCCACGGCGGTGATCACGTCGACGTCGTAGCCGGTGAGAGCTCCGGTCCCGCCGTCGGCGTGGAAGGAGAAGGGCGGGTAGGTGCCCTCGGTGCCGATGGTGAGCTTCCCCGAGTCCTCCACCTCGGCCAGGGTCAGGCCGGAGCTCGCGGAGGCGGTGCCCTCGCCGCTCGAGCCGGAGACCACGTCGTCGGTCGAGGCGGGCGCGCAGCCAGCGAGGACCAGGGCGGCGGCGGCGGCGGTCGCGCCGACCAGGACGCGCAGGGAGGTGCGGGCGGAGAGGGTCACGGTGTTGTCCTTCGGTGCATCACGGAGTCGTGGCGGTCCCGCTGCGCCGGATGCGGCGCGGGGATCGACGAGGGGACGGGTCGTCCCGGGGCGGACCGCTGCTCGGCGGAACCGCCCGGAGTGACGATAACCAGTGGAGGGGGCGGCCCTATTCCCGCATGTCGCCGTGTGACGCCGGGAGTCCGGCCAGGAAGCGCTCGGCGCCGTCGACCTCCTCGCTCGTGAGGCCCGTCGCCGACTCCGGACGCACCAGGTGGAAGGGGGTGCTCTGCTCGCGCGCCCAGTCGTAGGCGTCCTCGTGGAGGTTGTCGTCGATCCACACCACGGCGTCGATCGGGCCGCGCTCGGCGGCCGCCTCCAGCCACACCGCGACGGGCTGGAGCTTGCCCGTCCGGCCCGGGAATCGCGGGTCGCGCGGAAGGCCCCCGTCGAAGACGATCGCGTCCGTGCCGGCCGGCAGTCCGAGGTCCTGCGCGAGGACCCGCGTCAAGCGCGGCGGCCAGGTGGTGGCCCAGACGATCGTGCCGACCGCGGCCAGCCGGGCCACGAGCGCCTCCCGCTCCGGCTCGAGCTCCAGGCGGTGCGAGCCCGAGGCGCGATCGCTGCGGACGGAGGGGTTCAGGACGCCGTCGACGTCGAGCAGGATCAGGGCGGCCATGCCTGTCACCGTAGCGGCGGCGGGGCGGCTCGCGCGAGGAGCGCTAGCGTGACGGGATGCCTCCGTCCCTCGTGCTGCCGGGAGGCCGCAGGGCCGTGCTGGGGCCGGATCCGGTGCGGCCGGAGGCGCTGCTGCTCACGGTCGACGGCGCGGAGCAGTCGCTGATCGATCCGGGCGATCCCCGTGCCCTGCACCTCGAGTACCTCGCGCGCCTCGGCGCGGTGGTCGACGCCGCCGCCCCTCCCGGCGAGCCGCTGCGCGTGCTGCACCTCGGAGCCGGCGCCCTGGCCCTGGCCCGCTACGTCGACGCGACCCGGCCGGGCTCCGAGCAGCTCGCGGTCGAGAGCGCGGCGGGACTCGTGGAGTTCGTGCTCGAGCACGCCCCGCTCCCCCGCGGCGCGCGCGTCCGGCTTCTCACGGCCGACGCCGCAGGGCCCCTGCCGCCCTGGAGCGCCGACCTCGTCGTGCTCGACGTGTACGACGGGGACGAGATCCCCGAGGCGTTCTACCGCGCGTCCGTCCTCGCTCCGCTCGCCGCCCGGGTCGGCGCCGACGGGCTCCTCGCGGTCAACGTCGCCGACGACGCCGACCACCGGAGGCTGGAACGCCTGCGCGGGGTCGTCCGCGGGCTGCTCCCGGTCACCGCAGCGGTCGGATCGACCGCGTTCGTCGAGGGGCGCACCAGCGGGAACGCGATCCTGCTCGCCTCAGGCTCGGCGATCGCCGACCACGTCGCCGACCGCCTGCTGCGCGCCGGCCCGCACCCGGTCTCCGCCGCGGCGGATCGCGACGTCGTGGTCACCGAGGTGGCGGTAGAAGTCGACCCGTGAGTCGAGCGTGACGCCGGTCTCGAGGTACTTGGCGCGGATCCGCTTGATGTAGGTGCGGACGGTGTGCTCGGCGACGCTGAGGTCGACCGCGACGGTGCGGACCGCGGCACCCGCTCCGTAGGCGCGCATCACGCGGCTCTCCTGCGGGCTCAGCACCGGGCGGCGCTCCTCGCGCCCGTGCACGAGCCGGTGTCGGGCCGTGTCCGAGATCCAGGTGCGGCCGGAGGCGACCGAGACGACCGCCGCGGCGAGCTCGCTCGGGTCGTCGCCCTTCCAGACGTAGGCCGCTCTCTCCCGTCGCAGCACCGCCCGCACCGGCTCCAGGG
The DNA here is from genome assembly GCF_002932755.1 of Rathayibacter sp. AY1B6. Taxonomy (NCBI): domain Bacteria; kingdom Bacillati; phylum Actinomycetota; class Actinomycetes; order Micrococcales; family Microbacteriaceae; genus Rathayibacter; species Rathayibacter sp. AY1B6. The sequence continues at coordinate 52,589 of NZ_PSWL01000017.1, read as the reverse complement.
AGTCGGAGGAGGAGAGGACGACGAGTCCGACGGTCCGGGCCGCCGCGCGCTCGAGAGTGTCTGCCACCTCCTCGCCGGGCACGCCGTCGAGGTCGAGGACCGCGATGCGGTCGACGCCCTCCTCGTCGTGCGAGAACTGCGGCAGCAGCTGTGCGAGCAGCGCCTGAAGCGCGGCGCGCTCGATCGCTGGTCCGTCCACGACGGCCAGCGTGAACCGATCGAATCCGGTCACGGGGATCCCCTAGCAGGGGCAGGTTCGGGTCCGCCCCGGCTGCACCGTAGCGGGCCGCTGCGACGTCGCGCACGCGACGGGACATTCCGTCTCAGTGTGAGGACGCCGACAGAGCGCTCCGGATCGGCTCACGGAGCGCGTGGAGGACCCCCCGCGGCGCCGTCTGGGGCTAATGTCCCTCTCCATGGACGACAGCGCAGAGGGCTCCCGGCGGGCCCGGAGGATCCCTGCGGAGCAGGTCCGCAGCCGGATGATCGCCACGGCGCGCGACGTCGTCTCGAACCACGGCCTCACGGTGAGCTTCGCGCACCTGCCCATGGAGGAGTACATCCGTCTGGCCGGGGTGCCGCGCAGCTCCGTCTACCGCATCTGGAGCACCCGCGAGGAGTTCGTGGCCGACCTCATCGGGGAGGTCTTCGTGCGGGACCGGTACGCGGAGGGCTCCGATCCCGAGGCCCAGCAGGAGATGCGCGAGGTCTACGACCGCTCCGCCGAGCTCCTCTCCACCGCCGCCGGCCGTCGGCGGGTCGCCTGGGAGACCATCCGCATCGGCGCGCGGGCGAACGCCGAGTCGCTGCGCCGCTCCGCCGACTGGTCGTCCTACAACGCGCTGCTCGCCTGCACCTTCTCGATGGAGGAGGGGCCTGCGCGCGCCGCGGTGCGCGCCACGGCGAAGCGGATCGAGGTCATGCTCACTCGCCGGATGCGCGACTTCTACGAGGAGACGCTGGCGGTCTTCGGCGGCACGATGCGCCCGGGATTCACGACGCTCCAGCTCGCCCACCTCACCGCGATCGTGGTCGACGGGCTCGCGCACCGCGGCCGGCTCCTCGACGACGACCTCGACGCTCCGGTGACCGCCCCCGGCCTCGACGGCGAGCCGGTCGAGTGGACCCTCGCGGCCTGGACGATCCGCTCGATCGTCGACGGGATGCTGGAGCCGGTCGCGGAGGACTGAGCGGATCCGCCGCCCGGATCACTCGTCCGGTTCGGTGAACCCGTCGATCAGCAGCAGCACCGACACCACCGCCAGCGACGGCCCGTCGGGATCGGCCGGGTCGAGCGGGCCGGTGACCAGTTCCGGTGCCGCGATGCGCGCGACGCACAGCCCCTCGACCAGGGCCGAGACGGCGGAGGCGAGAGCGGCGGAGCCGCGGCCCGGGCGCAGCCGGAGCCCCGCCTCGGCGAGGGTGTGCTCGTAGTACTTCGCCATGTTGTCGATGAAGTGCAGCTGACGGGCGCGCAGAGCGGAGCCGATGGCGGACCGCGCCGGCTCCTCGTGCGAGTCGACCGCGCCGGCGAGAGCGATGAAGTTGCGCCAGTGCTGCGCCGAGAAGACGTTGTCGACGTTCGCGTCCACGGCGATCCGGACGGAGGCGATCAGAGCCTCGCGGCGCTGCGCCGGGGTGGGCTCCGGGTCGAGGCTCCGGTGGAGGTGGGCGTTCCCGGCCCGCAGGGACGGCTGATCGAGCCGGGTGGCGAGGACCCGCTCCGGGATCGCGGCGATCAGCTCGTCGTAGAAGGACTGGCGGGTGGGCCAGATCCGGTACACGGTGCTGCGCGGCACGCCCGCCGAGCGGATGACGTCCTCGAGGGGCAGGTGAGCGACTCCGACGCGCAGGCCCTCGGCGCGGACGACCGCCAGAGCGGCGTCCAGCAGGCGGGTGCGGACCTGATCGCGGGTCAGGCGCGGAGGACGCGCCGACTCCTCCGCGTCGAGGGGGTCGTCGCTCATCAGGCCTCCGGCGCCGGGATGCACGGAGGTTCCTCCGGCATCTGCTGCAGCCGAGCGTACCCGGACGGAGCGCGGAACGTGAGAGGAGATCGGAGACGGGCGCGGCCCGCGCATGCGGCTCGGGTGCCGCGCGGGCCGCGCTGCCTGTCCCCCAGGCGGCCTCCCCATGGGCCGGTCCGACCGTATGCTTCCCGACAGACGTCCGTCAACTGACGCGACATGATGTCTCCTCGTGGCGGCCGCCACCCTGTCACGAGGACCGCCTCCGGGACTCCTCCGCCGCCGGGAGCGCCCTCGCCGCGGTCTGCGCTCGAGAGGCGTGCGGAGCGGACAGCGCGCCCGCGACGACGTCCGACACGACGGCGGTGGCGTGCTCGACGAGGTCGACGTTCCGGGTCAGCCGCGCGTGGTGGCACGGGCTCGCGTCGACGTCGACCACGAGCTTCGCGAAGCGCAGGGCGTCGCCGAGCCGCGCGAACGGCGAGAGCTCGGCGACGAGGGACGGCACGTCGGCTGCGGCGAGGTACGTGTAGCGGCAGGTCGAGACCACGTAGTCGTCGACTCCGGCCGTCGCCGATCCGGTCGCGACCATGATGTCGCCGAGGTCGACCGGGGCGCTGGCGAGGCCGAGCGCCACCGCGGCGGTCACCTGGATGTCGCCCACCAGCGCCGTCACGTGCACGCCGGCGGGCCAGGGCGGCAGGGAGCCGAGCTCGGTCGATCCCGTCCGCAGACCCTTGCCCGCCGCCGAGGCGAGGGCGTCGATCATCGGCACTCCCGTGCACTCCCCCGCGTGCTCGGCGTCCTCCGAGACGGCGTCCCCGCAGGAGGCGAGCATCGCCGAGACGCTCAGCCGACTCTGCGGGTCCAGTCCCGCGATCACCGCGGGGCTGACCTGACCGGAGTCGTCGACCATCCGTCCGAGGCGCTCCGCGACATCGGATCCCGTGTTCGGGGTGCCGAAGGTGAGGACGGACGAGACCATCGAGGCGACGGCGGTGCCGTCGACCGCGCCGCTCAACGCCTGACGTGCCGCGAGGCCGCCCATCGAGTGCGCGACGACGACGGCGCGGTGCCCGGTCGCGGAGACGAGGCACGCGATCGAGGAGGCGAGCGCATCGCTGATCCCCGGGTCGGTGACCCAGCGCGCGGCGAGCCGGCGGTAGTCGAAGGTGTAGACCGCGACGCCGTCGATCTGCTGCAGCCGCCCGAGGAGGGACGGCTCGGGAGCGTCGAGCGGAGCGGTCGCCGACTCGGACGACACCATGTCGACGAGGTGGGAGAAGGCCCCCGTGCGGTCGGCGTCGTGGGTCGCCGTGCCCAGCCACCCGTGCAGCATCACGATGGGGACCAGGGCGGCGGCGGAGCGCGGCCGGACGTCGTCCCCCGTGAGCACGGGAGCCAGCTCCGCCACGCCGCAGGACGAGGGAGCGACCGCCTCCGCCGCCTCCGCCCGCCCCGCGGGCACGACGACGGCACCGACCACCACGAGCAGTGCGGCCAGCACGACGATCACGAGTCTCATCCGCGCGTTTCCTCATGTGCCGCGACCAGGACGGGGGAACGGGTACAGGCTCGACCCGACGAGCACCTGTCGAGTCAATCATCCCGCCGCCGTGGGGAAGGCCGCTCGTCGCGAACGGGCGGCCCCCCCGTGCGGGTGACCGCGGGCCGGGGACGTCGAAGGCCCCGCCGGTGTCCCGACGGGGCCTTCGATCGTTCAGCTCATCTCAATCAGCTGTAGTTGCCCGGCTCGTAGCCGTCGCTCGAGAACGAGTCGAAGTCCACGAACGAGAGGTCGGCGTCGCTGAACGCGGCGTCGTCGGCGAAGATGCGGTTGGGGTACCGCTCGGCCTTCGCCTCCTCGGTCGCCTCGACCGACACGTTCCGGTACTTGGGCAGACCGGTTCCCGCCGGGATCAGCTTTCCGATGATCACGTTCTCCTTCAGGCCCATCAGCGGGTCGCGCTTGCCCTCCATGGCCGCCTGCGTCAGGACGCGGGTGGTCTCCTGGAAGGACGCGGCCGACAGCCACGACTCGGTCGCGAGCGAGGCCTTGGTGATGCCCATGACCTCCTGGCGGGCGGACGCGGTCCGCTTGCCCTCGGTCAGAGCCGCACGGTTGACCTCGCTGTAGCGCGAGCGGTCGACGAGCTCGCCCGGCAGCAGCTCCGTGTCGCCGTGGTCGACCACGGTGACCTTGCGGAGCATCTGACGCACGATGACCTCGATGTGCTTGTCGTGGATCGGCACACCCTGCGAGCGGTAGACGCCCTGGACGCCGCCCACCAGGTGCTTCTGGACCTCGCGGACGCCCAGCACGCGCAGGACCTCCTTGGGGTCGACCGTTCCGACGTGCAGCTGCTGCCCGAGCTCGACGTGCTGGCCGTCCTCGATGAGGAGCTGCGAGCGCTTGAGCACCGGGTAGATGACCGCCTCGTCGCCGTTGTCCGGCTGGAGGATGACGCGGCGGGCACGGTCGGTGTCCTCGATGGTGATCCGGCCGGCGGCCTCCGCGATCGGCGACGCGCCCTTGGGGGTGCGGGCCTCGAAGAGCTCCTGCACGCGGGGAAGACCCTGCGTGATGTCGTCGGCCGAGGCCGATCCACCGGTGTGGAAGGTGCGCATCGTGAGCTGCGTGCCGGGCTCGCCGATCGACTGGGCCGCGATGATGCCGACGGCCTCTCCGATGTCGACGAGCTTGCCGGTGGCGAGCGAGCGGCCGTAGCAGGCCGCGCAGACGCCGACGGCGGACTCGCAGGTCAGGACGGAGCGCACCTTGATGTGGCGCACGCCCGCTCCGACCAGCTTCTCGATGAGCACGTCGCCCACGTCCTCGCCGGCCTCGGCGACGAGCTCGCCGGCCTCGTTCGACGCCGGGGTGGCGAGCGAACGGGCGTAGACGGAGTTCTCGACGTTGGAGTCCTTGATCCAGGCGCCGGTGGCGTCCTGGAGCATGATCGGCAGGTCGAGGCCCTTCGAGGTGCCGCAGTCCTCCTCGCGGATGATGACGTCCTGCGAGACGTCGACGAGTCGACGCGTCAGGTAGCCCGAGTCCGCGGTGCGGAGCGCGGTGTCGGCCAGGCCCTTGCGGGCACCGTGCGTGGCGATGAAGTACTCGGCGACCGACAGGCCCTCGCGGTACGAGGAGATGATCGGTCGGGCGATGATCTCGCCCTTCGGGTTGTTCACCAGGCCTCGCATGCCGGCGATGTTGCGCACCTGCAGCCAGTTTCCGCGGGCACCGGAGGTGACCATGCGGTTGATGGTGTTGTCCGTCGGGAAGTTCGCGCGCATGGCCTTGGCGACCTCGTCGGTCGCCTCGGTCCAGATCTTCACGAGCTCCTGGCGGCGCTCGGCCTGAGTGGTCAGACCCTTGTCGTACTCGGACTCGACCTTGGCGGCCTTCTTCTCGTAGCCCGCGATGATCTCGGGCTTCGACGGAGGCGTGAGGATGTCGGACAGCGCCACGGTGACACCCGAGCGGGTGGCCCAGTAGAAGCCGGCGTCCTTGATCCGGTCGAGCGAGGCGGCGACCTCCACCTTCGGGTAGCGCTCCGCGAGGTCGTTGACGATCCCGGAGATGGTCGTCTTGTCGGCGACCTGCTCGAAGTAGGGGTAGTCCACCGGCAGCGCCTCGTTGAAGAGGGCGCGGCCGAGCGTGGTCTCGAGGAGGACCGGCGCGGTGACCTTGCCGTTCTCGTCGATCTCGACGCCCTCGGGGGCCTGACCCTGCGCGAAGTACACGTCCGACATGCGGATCCTGACCTTCGAGTTCAGGTGCAGCGAGCCCTGGTCCTTCGCGAGGATCGCCTCCGAGACGGAGGAGAACGCGCGGCCCTCGCCGGCGGCGCCCTCGCGGATCGTCGTCAGGTGGTGGAGGCCGATGATCATGTCCTGCGTGGGCAGGGTGACCGGACGGCCGTCCGAGGGCTTGAGGATGTTGTTCGACGCGAGCATCAGGATGCGCGCCTCGGCCTGGGCCTCGACGGACAGCGGCAGGTGGACGGCCATCTGGTCGCCGTCGAAGTCCGCGTTGAAGGCGGCGCAGACGAGAGGGTGCAGCTGGATCGCCTTGCCCTCGACCAGCTGGGGCTCGAAGGCCTGGATGCCGAGACGGTGCAGCGTGGGCGCGCGGTTCAGCAGGACGGGGCGCTCGCGGATGATCTCCTCGAGCACGTCCCACACCTGCGGGCGCGAGCGCTCCACCATGCGCTTGGCGGCCTTGATGTTCTGCGCGTGCGACAGGTCGATCAGGCGCTTGATCACGAACGGCTTGAACAGCTCCAGCGCCATCTGCTTGGGCAGACCGCACTGGTGCAGCTTGAGCTGAGGGCCGACGATGATGACCGAGCGGCCCGAGTAGTCGACGCGCTTGCCCAGCAGGTTCTGGCGGAAGCGACCCTGCTTTCCCTTGAGCATGTCGCTCAGGGACTTCAGGGCGCGGTTGCCGGTTCCGGTGACGGGGCGGCCGCGGCGGCCGTTGTCGAAGAGGGCGTCGACCGCCTCCTGGAGCATGCGCTTCTCGTTGTTCACGATGATCTCGGGGGCACCGAGGTCGAGCAGGCGGCGGAGGCGGTTGTTGCGGTTGATCACGCGACGGTAGAGGTCGTTCAGGTCGCTCGTCGCGAACCGGCCTCCGTCGAGCTGCACCATCGGGCGCAGCTCCGGCGGGATGACCGGGACGACGTCGAGGACCATCGCGGCCGGCGAGTTGCCGGTGGCGAGGAACGAGTTGACGACGCGCAGGCGCTTGATGGCGCGGATCTTCTTCTGACCCTTGCCCTCGGCGATCTGCAGGTGAAGCGTCTCGGCCTCGGCCTGGAGGTCGAACTGCTCGAGGCGCTTCTTGATCGCCTCGGCGCCCATGTAGGCCTCGAAGTAGACGCCGTACCGGTCGACGAGCTCGTTGAAGACCGCGTCCTCGGGCTTGAGGTCGCCGACCTTGAGGGTGCGGAACTGCTCCCACACGCTCTCGAGCCGCGCGATGTCCTCGTCGAAGGACTTGCGGATCTGGCCCATCTCCTTCTCGGCGCCGTCCTTGGTGCGGCGCTTCTGGTCGCTCTTGGCGCCCTCCGCCTCCAGAGCGGCGAGGTCGGTCTCCAGGCGCGCCAGGCGGTCCGCGATGCGGGAGTCGCGCTGGTCCGAGAGGGTCTTGATCTCGAGCCGGAGCTCGTTCTCGAGACCGGGCATGTCGGCGTGACGGCCGTCGTCGTCCACGTCGATGATCATGTACGCCGCGAAGTAGATGACCTTCTCGAGGTCCTTCGGCGCCATGTCCAGCAGGTATCCGAGGCGCGAGGGGACGCCCTTGAAGTACCAGATGTGGGTGACGGGGGCGGCGAGCTCGATGTGGCCCATCCGCTCGCGGCGGACCGAGGACTTGGTGACCTCGACGCCGCAGCGCTCGCAGACGATGCCCTTGAAGCGGACTCGCTTGTACTTGCCGCAGGAGCACTCCCAGTCGCGAGAGGGTCCGAAGATCTGCTCGCCGAACAGTCCGTCCTTCTCGGGCTTCAGGGTGCGGTAGTTGATGGTCTCGGGCTTCTTCACTTCACCGTGCGACCAGCGACGGATGTCATCGGCCGTCGCGAGGCCGATGCGCAGCTCATCGAAAGTGGTTACGTCGAGCAATGTTTTCTCCTTGTCGGAAAACAGGGTGTCTCGTCAGAGACGGGAGTCGTCGGAGGCTGGCGCGGATCAGATGTCGTCGACGGAGGACGACTCGAACCGGGAGGAGATGTTGATGCCGAGCTCTTCCGCGGCGCGGTAGACCTCGTCATCGGTGTCGCGCAGGCTGACCGCGGTGCCGTCGGCCGAGAGGACCTCGACGTTCAGGCACAGGGACTGCATCTCCTTGATGAGGACCTTGAAGGACTCCGGGATGCCGGGCTCCTGGATGTTCTCGCCCTTGACGATGGCCTCGTACACCTTCACGCGGCCGAGGATGTCGTCCGACTTGATGGTGAGGAGCTCCTGGAGGGCGTAGGCGGCGCCGTAGGCCTCGAGGGCCCACACCTCCATCTCGCCGAAGCGCTGTCCGCCGAACTGCGCCTTACCACCGAGCGGCTGCTGGGTGATCATCGAGTACGGGCCCGTCGAGCGCGCGTGGATCTTGTCGTCGACGAGGTGGTGCAGCTTCAGGATGTACATGTAGCCGACCGAGACCGGGTCCGGGAAGGGCTCCCCGGAGCGGCCGTCGAACAGCTGCGTCTTGCCGGACGAGCCGATCAGGCGCTCTCCGTCGCGGGTCGGGGTGGTGGAGTCGAGCAGCCCTGCGAGCTCCTCCTCCGCCGCACCGTCGAAGACGGGGGTCGCGACCTTGGTGCCGGGCGCCGCCTCGCGGGCGTGCTCGGGCAGGCGCGCGGCCCACTCCGGCTGGCCCTCGACCTTCCAGCCCTGCTTCGCGATCCACCCGAGGTGGATCTCGAGGACCTGGCCGAAGTTCATGCGGCCGGGGACGCCGAGCGGGTTGAGGACGATGTCGACCGGGGTGCCGTCGGCGAGGAACGGCATGTCCTCGACCGGCAGGATCTTCGAGATGACGCCCTTGTTGCCGTGGCGGCCGGCGAGCTTGTCGCCCTCGGTGATCTTGCGCTTCTGGGCGATGTAGACGACCACGCGCTGGTTGACGCCCGAGCCGAGCTCGTCGTCGCCGTCCTGCGCGTCGAACACCTTGACGCCGATGATCGTGCCCTGCTCGCCGTGGGGCACCTTCAGCGACGTGTCGCGGACCTCGCGGCTCTTCTCGTTGAAGATCGCGCGGAGCAGGCGCTCCTCGGCCGAGAGCTCGGTCTCGCCCTTGGGCGTGACCTTGCCGACGAGGATGTCGCCGGGGCGGACCTCGGCTCCGATGCGGATGATGCCGCGCTCGTCCAGGTCGGCCAGGAGCTCCGGGCTGACGTTGGGGAGGTCGCGGGTGATCTCCTCCTTGCCGAGCTTGGTGTCGCGGGCGTCGACCTCGTACTCCTCGATGTGGATCGAGGAGAGGACGTCGTCCTTCACCAGGTTCTGGCTGAGGATGATCGCGTCCTCGAAGTTGTGGCCCTCCCACGGCATGAACGCGACGAGCAGGTTCTTGCCCAGCGCGAGCTCGCCGTTCTCGGTGGCGGGGCCGTCGGCGACGACCTCGCCGACCTCGATGCGCTCGCCGGCCGAGACGACCACGCGGTTGTTGTACGAGGTGCCCTGGTTGGAGCGGTCGAACTTGCGGAGGAAGTAGGTCTGCGTGCCGCCCTCGTCCAGCTGGACGGTGACGGAGTCGGCGGAGACCTCCTGGACGACACCGGCCTTGTCGGCGGTGATGACGTCGCCGGCGTCGATGGCCGCGAAGCCCTCCATGCCGGTTCCGACGACGGGCGACTCGCTGCGCAGCAGCGGGACGGCCTGACGCTGCATGTTCGCGCCCATGAGCGCGCGGTTCGCGTCGTCGTGCTCGAGGAACGGGATCAGCGAGGTCGCGACCGAGACCATCTGGCGCGGCGAGACGTCCATGTAGTGGACGCGCTCGGCGTCGACGAGCTCGACCTCTCCGCCCTTGGGGCGGACCAGGACCTTGCCCTCCGCGAAGCGGAAGTCCTTCGTGAGGGGGGCGTTCGCCTGGGCGACCAGGTACTCGTCCTCCTCGGACGCGGTGAGGTAGTCGATCTGCGAGGTGACGGTGCCGTCGACGACCTTGCGGTACGGCGTCTCGATGAAGCCGAACGAGTTGATGCGCGCGAAGGACGCGAGCGAACCGATCAGGCCGATGTTCGGGCCTTCCGGGGTCTCGATCGGGCACATGCGGCCGTAGTGCGAGGGGTGGACGTCGCGGACCTCGACGCCGGCGCGCTCACGGGAGAGTCCGCCGGGGCCGAGCGCCGACAGGCGGCGCTTGTGGGTCAGACCCGCGAGCGGGTTGTTCTGGTCCATGAACTGCGACAGCTGGCTGGTCCCGAAGAACTCCTTGATCGCGGCGACGACGGGGCGCACGTTGATCAGGGTCTGCGGGGTGATCGCCTCGATGTCCTGCGTGGTCATGCGCTCGCGGACGACGCGCTCCATGCGGGACAGTCCGGTGCGGACCTGGTTCTGGATCAGCTCGCCGACCGCGCGGATGCGGCGGTTGCCGAAGTGGTCGATGTCGTCGACGTCCAGACGCAGCTCGACCGCCTCGCCGTCGCGCACGCCGGGGAGGGCGGTGCGGCCGTCGTGCAGGGCGACCAGGTACTTGATGGTCGCGATGATGTCCTCGACCGTCAGCACCGAGTCGGACAGCGCCTTGTCGATGCCGAGCTTGCGGTTGATCTTGTAGCGGCCGACCTTCGCGAGGTCGTAGCGCTTGGAGTTGAAGTAGAAGTTGTCCAGCAGCGCGCGGGCGGCCTCGGCGGCGACCTGCTCGCCCGGACGGAGCTTGCGGTAGATGTCGCGGAGGGCGTCCTCCTTGGTGAGGATGTTGTCCTTCTCGAGGGTCAGCTCGATCGACTCGTAGCCGGCGAACTGCTCGAGGATCTCCTCGCTCGTCAGGCCGAGGGCCTTGAGGAACACGGTGACCGACTGCTTGCGCTTGCGGTCGATGCGCACGCCGACCTGGTCGCGCTTGTCGATCTCGAACTCGAGCCAGGCGCCGCGGCTCGGGATGACGCGGGCGGAGTAGATGTCCTTGTCGGACGTCTTCTCCTGCTGGCGCTCGAAGTAGACGCCGGGGCTGCGCACGAGCTGGGACACGACGACACGCTCGGTGCCGTTGATGATGAACGTGCCCTTCTCGGTCATCAGCGGGAAGTCGCCCATGAAGACCGTCTGGGTCTTGATCTCACCCGTGAGGTGGTTCATGAACTCGGCCTCGACGTACAGCGGAGCGGCGTAGGTCTTGCCGCGCTCCTTGCACTCCTCGATCGTGTACTTCTCGGGCTCGAGGTACGGGTTCGTGAAGCTCAGCTGCATCGTCTCGCTGAGGTCCTCGATCGGGGAAATCTCCTCGAAGATCTCGTCGAGTCCGGAGTTGGCGGGGAGGTCCTCCCGGCCGGCGGCCTTCGCCTCGGCGACGCGGGTCTTCCACGCCTCCGAGCCGACGAGCCAGTCGAAGCTCTCGGTCTGCAGCGCGAGCAGATCCGGAACGGTCAGGGTGTCGCTGATCTTGGCGAACGAGAGACGCGAAGCTCCGCGTCCGTTCTTGGGTGAGGTGGTGGTCGCGGTGGACGCAGCAGCCAAGGAAGGAACCTCCGTAGACCCTCGCGGGTCTCAATCTGTGGGATGTGTGGAGTGGGCTCCCGCCGGACGGGCCGCCACCCCTGCCCGCACGCCGTGCGGACCGAGGCGACTCGGTCTTGGGGGCGGGGCTAGAGTGTGGCAACGGCATCCACCATCTGATGCCGGGTTCCGGTGACCTGCCGACCGCGATATGAGGGCATGGGTACTCGGGAGCGCAAAGTACGAATATAGCCGCATCGCGCCACGCCGCGCAAGTGCGGATGCTTGCGCCGCCCCGCGGGGTCCGGTATACGAGGCCACGGCCTCCCGGATCGTCCCGAGCGGGCCGGGGCGCGGAGCCCCGCGATCCCGCCGTCGCGGCAGACTGGTCGGATGCAGGAACGCACCGGCCGCCGACGCGGAGACGACTCCGAGCACCCTCGCGCCGTGCTCGCCAGCGGGTACACCGCGCAGATCGAGCCCGACCGGCACTCGCCCGAGGCGGCGACCCTGGTCGTCGACGGCACTCCGCAGTCGCACGTCGACCTCGCGGACCCGACGCACCTCTCCTTCGAGTACGTCCGCCGGATCGGCCACGCGATCGACCTCGTCGCCCCCGAGGGCGAGAGCGTCACGGCGCTGCACCTGGGAGCCGGAGCGCTGACCCTCCCCCGCTACGTCGCCGCGACCCGGCCGGGCTCGCGCCAGCAGGTCGTCGAGATCGAGGGCGCTCTGGTCGAGCTGGTGCGCGAGGCGCTCCCGCTCCCCCGTGGGGCGCAGATCCGCATCCGCCAGGGCGACGCCCGCGAGGTGCTCGGCAAGCTGCCGCCCGGGCTGCGCGGCACGGTCGACGTGGTCGTGGTCGACATCTTCTCGGGCGCGCGCACGCCCGCGCACGTGACCAGCGCCGAGTTCTACCGGGCGATCGCGCCGCTGCTCGCCCCCGGCGGCCTCGTCGCCGTGAACGTGGCCGACGGCGGTGCGCTCGCCTTCGCCCGCGCCCAGGCCGCGACGCTCGCCTCCGTCTTCGCGCACACCGCGATCATGACCGACACCCAGATGCTCAAGGCCAAGCGCTTCGGGAACGTGGTGATGCTCGCCTCCGCCGATCCGCTGCCGCTCGACGGCCTGCCGCGGCGCCTCGCCTCCGACCCCGCGCCCTCCAAGCTCGTGCAGGGACGGGAGCTCGAGAACTTCATCGCCGGCGCCCTCGTCGTCACGGACGAGACCGCGACCCCGTCGCCGCTGCCGGCGCGGAGCATCTTCCAGGTGCGACGGGGCTGACCCGGGCCGCGCGTCGGGGCGCCGTCCGGGGACCCGCCGGTACACTCGACGCCGGGGTCAGCGCCCCCGACCGTCCTCTCGTCCGCCGCGCGCGACGATCCGGATCCGCACTCCACGAGGAAGCATCGCCCTGAGCATCATCATCCGCCACGACCCCGCGACCCTCCACGAGGAGATCGACGTCGACGCCGCCCAGGAGCGCCTGGAGGAGATCGGCGCGCTGCGCAGCCTCGCCGCGCTCACCGAGAAGGCGGAGCTGCTGCGCCTGCTCGGGCGCGTCGACGAGGCGTGGGACCTCGCGAACGAGGCCGTCCGCCGCACCCGCTTCTCCGGCGACCGCGCCGAGCTGCTCACCGCCCGCGTCCGCCGCGCCCGCCTCATGCAGCTCCGGGGCCGCACCGACGAGGCCCTCTCGGAGCTCGCGCTCTGCGTCGAGGAGGCGCGCACGCACGAGTGGCACCTCGAGCACTCCTTCGCGCTCAAGCACCGCGGCCTCACCTTCTTCGAGCTGGGCGAGTACGGCCGGGCGATGCGCGACTTCGACGCCGCGACCGCACTCGGCGAGCGCGTCGGGGTCCCCGAGGAGGAGCTCGAGGTCGCGCGCCTGGGCTACGCCGCCGCGTCCGAGTTCCAGGACGGGTCCGACCGCGCACCCCGCGCCGACGGCACCGCCCGCGGCCGCCGCCGCGCCGACGGCGACGAGTCCTAGGCAGCGCCACCGGTGGCCGACCTCGACGACGTGGCCCGCTGGGCCGACGCGCTGATCGAGGAGCACCTCGACCCCTCCTGGTCCTTCGCGCTCGACCACGCCCGCACCCGCGGCGGCGCCTGCCACTGGACGCGCCGCCGGATCACGGTCTCGCGCCACCTCGCCGCCCGCTGGAGCGACGAGGAGGTCCGGCAGACCCTCCTGCACGAGGTCGCGCACGCGCTCGCCGGTCCCGACGCCGGGCACGGACCTCAGTGGCGGCGGATCGCTGGGCGGCTCGGCTACACGGGATCGCGCACCCACAGCAACCCGACCGCGGACGAGCTCGCTCCGTGGGTCGGCACCTGCCCGGGCGGCCACCTCTTCTACCGGCACCGCCGACCCACCCGGCCCCTGGCCTGCGGCCGCTGCGCGCGCCGGTTCGAGCCCGCGAACGCGATCCAGTGGCGCCGCCGACCGGTCCCGGCGCCGTGAGCCCGGACGAGGCTCCGCACGGCGGCCGCACCCCGGTCACCGGCCAGTGGCTCCCCGAGGCCGACGGCCGACGCTGGTGGTTCGACTCCGGCAGCCTCGCACTCGACTTCGCCACGACCGGAGCACTGCCCGCGGGCGCGGCCGAGCACCTCGACTCCGACGCCGCCCTGGCCGCCTGGCTCGCCGAGCGCTTCGAGGCGGTCGGCCCCGACAGCCGGGACGCGCGCCTGGACGACGCGCTGATGCTCCGGGGCGCGATCGCGCGCCTGGCCGTCGCGGCCGAGGCCGGCACCGCTCTCGATCCGCGCGACGTCGACGTGGTCAACCTGGTCGCAGCGATGCCCGACATCCCGCCGGTGCTGAGCGGCGGATCGCGGCAGGCCGGACGGCTCCACGCGGCGGGCCGGCAGGCGCTCGCGTCGATCGCCCGCGAGGCCGTGGGGCTGCTGGGGCCGGCCGTGGCCGGACGGCTGCGGCGCTGCGCGGATCCGGAGTGCCGGATGCTCTACCTCGACACGTCGCGCGCCGGTTCGCGCCGCTGGTGCTCGATGCAGCGCTGCGGGAACCGGGCGAAGGTCCGGGCCTACCGGGCGCGCGCCGCCGCCCCGCGCGGCTGACGGACCGCCGCGGCACCGGGAGCAGCGCCGCGGCGGGACGGGTCAGTCGGAGACGCGGACCGAGCGGTCGAAGGCGACGTAGCCCGAGAAGTCCTTGCCGACGCGGTCGAACGCCGTCGGGTAGGGGTGCGGGTACGACCAGGCCTTGTCCTTCTGCAGACCGTCGCCGGTCTGCACCGAGAAGTACTGGCACTCGCCCTTCCACGGGCAGGTGTAGGGGGTCGGGCTCTCGACGAGCACGCCCTCGGCGATGCTCGACGGCGGGAAGTACCAGTTGCCCTCGATCGAGATCAGGTCGGAGTCGGGGGCGTCGGCGAGGACGACGTCGTGGAGAACGGCTTTCATGCGGGCCAGCTTTCGGTCGGGGCGGGGGCGGAGGGACCGCCTCCGCCGAACGCTACGCCGGGGGCGGGCGCGTGGTCGAGGCGGCGGCTCCGATCCGCAGGGGCTTGTGCGCTCCGCGGACGTCCAGCACCGCGCGGAGGCAGCGCCCGCCGGAGCGGCGGGTCAGCGGAGGATCGCCACCTCGTCGACGGTGTCGACCCTCGCGGCGGCGCGGACCTCGTCCGCCCGCCCCTCGGCGGCGAGCAGACGGCCGGACTCGGACGCGGTGAACAGGTGCGCGCACGCCCGGCGCAGGCCCTCGTAGGACGCGCAGGCCACCGCGGCCTCGGGCGAGACGTGATCGATGCCCAGCCCGATGAGCGCGTCGACGACGGCGCCGGCGGCCAGCTGGTCCTCCATCGCGAACCGCGCCGCTCCGCTCTCGTCGACGTCGCCCAGGGCGATCACGTTGACGCTGGTGCGCCCGCCGTTCTCGTGCTGGCGCTCCAGAATCCAGCGGGCGACGGCCGAGCGGTCGGCCAGGCCCGAGCGGACGACGCGGCCCTCCACTGCCCCGAGGTCCGGGCCCTCGCCTCCGGGCAGGGCGTCGACGAGCACCGTGACGTGGGCGGGGGCGAGCACGCGGAGGGCGCGGGCGCCCCACTCGAAGCGGATCTGATAGGTCGACTGGTCGACGGAGGCGGCGGGAGCGGTCACCCTGACACGCTAGCGAGCCCTGACGCGCATACACGTCCGGGGCTCCGCGCGCACCCGGTTCCCGCGCAGGGGCGGGCGGAGGAGGATGTCCCTCGTGAAGGTGATGCTCAAGCACGTGCTCGACACCGACGCCGACTCCGCCTGGCGCGCCCTGCAGAGTCCGGCCGTGTTCCGGGAGGTGATGTCCCCGCTCCTGACCGCCGCGTCGCTGGACGAGGGCGGCTTCCGCCCGACCTGGGGGCTGGGCTCCCACGAGGTCGCGATGGACGCCCTCGGGATCGTGCCGATGGGAGCGCAGGAGATCGACCTCTCCTACCGCCGCGTCCCCTCGATGCCCGATGTGCGGATCCTGCGCGACAGCGGCGGGCCGCTCACCGGCTCCCTCCGCCTCATCACCGCATGGGACCACCGCATGGCCGTGGCCCCGCTCCCCGACGGGCGCACACTCTTCCGTGACCGCCTCGAGTTCTCGGCGGGCCTCGCCTCGGCCGCGCTCTGGCCGTCGATGTGGGCGTTCTGGCAGTGGCGCGGCATCCGCATCCGCTCCCTCGCCCCGACCTGGCGCCACGATCTCGGCGCCGACACCCGCCCGCGCGGGGAGTCCGCCGCATGAGCCCCGACGGCGTCGCCGAGGAGGAGACCGAGCTGTCGCGCTCGGAGCTCCTGCGGCTGCAGTGGCCCTCCGCCGAGGAGGAGGAGCAGGACGACGACGACGCCGTCTCGCCCCGCCGCCGCCTCACGACCGCGGTCGAGGTGTCGGACTGGCGCCGCCACGTCCAGGCCCTCTACGCGGAGGTGCGTCGGCTCTCGAACGTGGACCTGCTCGCCGCGCACGCGTCCTGGATCCGCGGGCGTAACGCGCTCTTCGCGCAGCACCCCTCCACTCCGCTCCTGCCGGCCGATCGCACGCACTTCCGCTCGCTGCCGATCGCGCCCTACGACGCGGCCTGGCGCTTCGAGCTCGAGGTGGCTCCCGCCGAGGAGGCGCGGCGGATGGACGTCGAGACCGGCACCGACGGCACCGTCCCCTTCGAGCTGATCGGCACGGTCGAGGTGCCCGACGCCGGCAGCCTCGACGTCTGGCGGCTCGCCTCCTACGGCGGGGGCCTGTTCCTGCCGGTCAAGGACGCCCTCGCGGGGACGCCCGGCGGCACCTACGGCGGCGGCCGCTACCTCCTGGACACCGTGAAGGGCGCCGACCTCGGCCCGGGCTCCGCCCCGGGGACGCTGGTGCTCGACTTCAACTTCGCCTACAACCCCTCCTGCGCCTACGACCCCGCCTGGGCCTGCCCGCTCGCCCAGGCGGGCAACCGGCTGGCGGTCGAGGTGCCGGTCGGCGAGCGCTACCGGGGCTGACGCCGACCCTGGACGTTCTCGGAGGGTCGGCCGATAGCCTCCGGGCGGCGCCGTCCCGCGCCGGAAAGCAGGAAAGCCGCATGCCCCGTCCCGTCCTCCTCGTCACCGGAACCTCCACCGGCATCGGCCGCGCCACCGCGATCGAGGCCGCACGCGCAGGCTGGCGGGTGGTCGCCACGGTGCGGGATCCGGAGCGGGCGGAGGGCCTGCGCGCCGCCGCCGCCGAGGCCCGCGTCGAGCTCGACCTGCGGGCGCTCGACGTGACCGACGCGGACTCCGTCGCCGGGTGCCTCCGCGCCGTGGAGGAGGAGCTCGGTGGTCTCGACGCCCTCGTGAACAACGCCGGAGCCGGCCATCTCGGCACCCTCGAGCTGGAGGATCCGGAGGAGCTGCGCCGCGTGATGGAGGTCAACTTCTTCGGCACCGTCGCGGTCACCCGCGCCGCGCTGCCGATGCTGCGCTCGTCCCGCGGCCGCATCGTCACCGTCTCGAGCGTCGGCGGCGCGATCGGGCAGCCCTTCAACGAGGACTACTGCGCGGCGAAGTTCGCGGTCGAGGGGTTCTTCGAGGCGCTCGCCCCGGTCGCCGCCTCCGTCGGCGTCCACGTGTCGCTGATGGAGCCGGGAGCGGTCCGCAGCAGCTTCGTCGAGAACGTCGGCATCGACGCGGCGGCGATGCTCGCGCAGGCCGGCCCCTACGCGCCGGCGCTCGGCGCCTATCTCGACCGCGCCGCGTCGTCCTTCTCCTCGACCCACGCGCAGGACCCGTCCGACGTCGCCGCCGTCATCCTGAAGACGCTGCGCGACCCGGAGCCGGCCTTCCGCGTGCAGACCTCGGACTGGGCGGGCGACTTCGTCGGAACCAAGCTGAGCGACCTCGACGGCTCCCGCGTGCAGGCCGCGATGCGCGGATGGATCGGCATCCACTAGAGTAGGAGGGTGCGAGCGCAGCGACTGCGCTCCCCCGCGTCGTAGAACGCCCCTTGTCCCCTAGGACTCTGACCGTCGAGGATCCGTCCCGACCATCTGGCGCACGTGCATGAGGCCCCCGGCCGCGCGCACCGAATCGTACGGCGAACGGATGTGACCACCGTCACCTTCGCCCGAACGCCGATCACCCGCGCCCCCGGCCACCGCCTGCGCGTCCTCGATCGGCATGATGCCCCCGAAAGGCACCACTCCATGTCGAACACCCCCCTCTCCTTCAGCGCCCTCGGCGTGCCGGCCCCCCTCGTGGCCGCGCTCACCGCGAGCGGCATCACCGAGCCCTTCCCGATCCAGGTCGACACCCTGCCCGACACGCTCGGCGGACGCGACGTCCTCGGCCGCGGCAAGACCGGCTCCGGCAAGACCCTCGCCTTCTCCATCCCGATGATCGCCCGCCTCGGCGGCTCCCTCGCCGGCGGACGCCGCCGGCCCGGCCGCCCGCTCGGACTCGTCCTCGCGCCGACCCGCGAGCTCGCCACGCAGATCACCGCCGCGATGCAGCCCCTCGCCGACGCCTACGGCATCGTCACCACCACGATCTTCGGAGGCGTCTCGCAGCAGCGCCAGGTCGCGGCGCTCAAGCAGGGCGTCGACATCGTCGTGGCCTGCCCGGGCCGCCTCGAGGACCTGATGAAGCAGGGCTTCGTGAACCTCGACGCCGTCGAGATCACCGTGCTCGACGAGGCCGACCACATGGCCGACCTCGGCTTCCTGCCGGTCGTCACGCGCATCCTCGACAAGACCCCCCGCGGCGGGCAGCGCCTGCTGTTCTCCGCGACGCTCGACAACGGCGTGGACAAGCTGGTCAAGAAGTACCTCCAGAACGAGGTGCTCCACTCGGTCGACGAGGCCAACTCGCCCGTCGCGCTGATGACCCACCACGTGTTCGAGGTCGACGGCCTCGACGCCAAGAACGCGCTCGTGAAGACGCTCGCGTCCGGCACCGGCCGCCGCATCCTCTTCATGCGCACCAAGCACCACGCGAAGAAGCTCGCCAAGCAGCTCACCGGCCAGGGCATCCCCGCGGTCGACCTGCACGGCAACCTCTCGCAGGTCGCCCGCGACCGCAACCTCGCCGCGTTCGGCGCCGGCACCGTCAAGGTCCTCGTCGCCACCGACGTCGCCGCCCGCGGCGTGCACGTCGACGACGTCGAGCTCGTCATCCACGTCGACCCGCCGATGGAGCACAAGGCGTACCTGCACCGCTCGGGCCGCACCGCCCGCGCCGGCAGCGAGGGAGACGTCGTCACCGTCGTCCTGCCCACGCAGCGCAGCGACGTGAAGACCCTCCTGCGCAAGGCCGCGATCCAGGTCGCGCCCCAGCAGGTGACCGCCGACTCGGCCGCCGTCGCGAAGCTCGTCGGCGACGTCGCTCCGTACGTCACCCCCAGCGCGGTCGTCGAGCCCGCCCGCGGCCAGTCGCAGGGCGGACGCTCGCAGGGCGCCAACGCGCAGCGCAAGCGCGCGGCCCGCACCGAGGGCACCGCCGCACCCCGCGGCGGACGCTCGACGGGCGCCGCGACCGGCGGAGGCGACCGCCCCCGCCGCGACCGCACCGCCGCCGAGGGACCCGCCCGCGGCGGCGCCCGCGGAGGCCGCAGCCGCTCGGCCGCCGGCGCCCCCTCGACCTCGGGCGGATCGCGCTCGTTCTACAGCACCGCGACCGGTGGAGCAGCCTCGGCCGCTCCCGCCCGCGAGTCCGCCGGCGGCGGCGCCCGCCGCGGCGGACGGCGCGCGCAGGGCTGAACCGTTTCGTGCGCCGCGGAGCGGCGCACCGCGGTCGGCTTCAAGCACGGTTGCGACGCGCAGAGCGTGTCGCGAACGGCTAGGCCGATCCGCTGACACGCGGATCGACCGTTCGCCTGTGCCTTCGAGTGCGCCGCGGAGCGGCGCACCGCGGTCGGCCGGCAGGACGGTCGCGATCCGCAGAGCGAGTCACGACCGGCTAGGCCGATCCGCTCGCACGCGGATCGACCGTTCGCCTCGCGGGGAGCGGCTGGTCCGGGGGCCGGGCGATCGGTGATCGCGGGACAGCGCGCGTCCTGGTGAGGACGACAGGATCACGGAGGGCCGGAGCCCGCGACTCTCGGTCGCAGGCTCCGGCCCTTCGTCGTTCTCGCTTAACATCTCAGGGCGGAGTCCCGCGCAGGGAGGTCCGGAAGTCCTCACCGCGTCGCGAGTCGGCGATCCCCTTCGCTGCGCCGTCGCCGGTCAGCGCCGCCACCTCTCCACGCCCCGTCGCAGGAGGCCGAGTGGGACACCGGGTCCACGAGCCGAACGGCGGATTCGCGTGCCAGCGAGTCCGTCTAGGCGAACGCCCGACGCTCCATCCGCCCGGCCGTCCCTGAGAGCCGACCGCGGCGCGCAAGAAGACCGCTCCGCGCCGCTAAGACAGACGCCCGACGGAGGCCAAGGCGGCGCGGAGCAGCGCGCCCCGCCCGCCCTCCATCTCGGCCGAGATCGCGTCGGAGCAGGCCTCGTCGGGCGTCATCCAGGTGAGCTCGAGCGCGTCCTGGCGGGGGTCGCAGGTCCCGGTCACCGGAACCACGTAGGCGAGCGAGACCGCGTGCTGGCGGTCGTCCGTGAACGGTCCCATGCCGGGCATGGGGAAGTACTCGGCGACGTGGAAGGGGAGCGGGCTCGCCGGGAGGAGGGGGAAGGCCATGGGGCCGAGGTCCTTCTCGAGGTGGCGGAACAGCGCGTCGCGCAGCGTCTCGCCGTACATCACCCGGCCGGAGACGATCGTGCGGGTGATCTGGCCGGAGGAGGTCGCGCGCAGGAGCACGCCGACCTCGGTGACCTGCCCGAGCCCGTCGACGCGGACGGGCACGGCCTCCACGTACAGCAGCGGGAGCCGCCGGCGGATCTCGGCGAGTTCGTCGTCGGACAGCCACCCGGAGTTCGGGTCAGGGGTGCGCACGCTCATGCAGCCATTCTCACCCTTCGCGGCTGGTGTTCCGACCGGCGGCGGCGATCCCGCGCTCAGGGGGATGATGGTGCGATGGGAATCGACGCGAACGCGGTGCTGTGGTCCTCCTCCGAGCGCGACCGCGTCGGCAGGCCCCTCCTGGTGCTGCTGCACGGCTACGGCTCGCACGAGGGGGACCTGTTCTCGCTCGGCGCCTACCTGCCGCTGGAGCCGGTCCTCGCGTCCCTGCGGGCTCCGCTCGCTCTGGGCGGCGGGGCGAACGCGTGGTGGCCCCTCCGAGTGCCGCTGGTGCCGGACGAGCCGCGGGCCGATCCCGAGGCCGTCGAGGCGGCGGCGGCGGGGGTGATCGAGTGGCTGGACGCTCTGGGGCACCCGGGTCCGGTCGGCCTGCTGGGCTTCTCCCAGGGCGCAGCTCTGGCGGTGCAGCTGCTGCGGCGCGCGCCGGGCCGCTTCGTCTTCGCGGTCGCCCTGTCCGGATTCGTGGTCCCGCTCGCCGAGGGCGACGACGCGGACGAGCGGCTCGCCCGCGAGCGTCCTCCAGTGTTCTGGGGCCGCGGGACGCTCGACACGGTGATCCCGGAGGAGCTCGTGCGGGACGCGGCGGACTGGTTCCCGGAGCACACGGCGCTCGACGCGCGGGTCTACGAGGGCGTCGCCCACGGAGTCGGGCAGGCCGAGCTCGCCGACATCGGCACGTTCGTGCGTCTCGGCTTCGCCTGACGGACGGGCTCCCCCGAGTCAAGGGCTCGCCTCCGGGCGGCGGCCCCGGCAATGTCGGAGGTGGCAGGGAGGATGAGTGCATGCCGGACGTCCTCGAGCGCTTCTCCCCCGCCACGCGCGCGTGGTTCGAGGGCGCGTTCCCGGCGCCGACCGCCGCCCAGGAAGGCGCCTGGTCCGCCATCTCCAGCGGAGCGCACGCCCTGGTGGTCGCTCCCACCGGCTCCGGCAAGACGCTCTCGGCCTTCCTCTGGGCGATCGACCGGCTCGTGCAGGGCCCGCCGCCGGAGGATCCGCAGCACCGCACTCGCGTGCTCTACGTCTCGCCGCTGAAAGCTCTCGGCGTCGACGTCGAGCGCAACCTCCGCTCGCCGCTCGTCGGCGTCACGCAGACGGCGCTGCGGCTCAGCGCCGAGGGGATCGGCAGCGCGCCGGCCACGGTCACCGTCGGGGTGCGGTCGGGAGACACGCCCGCCGCCGAGCGGCGCGTTCTGCAGAAGACGCCGCCGGACATCCTGATCACGACCCCCGAGTCCCTCTACCTCATGCTCACCTCGGCGGCGCGCGAGTCGCTCCGCGGCGTCGAGACGGTCATCGTCGACGAGGTCCACGCGGTCGCGTCGACCAAGCGCGGCGCGCACCTGGCCGTCTCCCTCGAGCGCCTCGACGCCCTGCTCCCGAAGCCGGTGCAGCGCATCGGCCTCTCGGCGACGGTGCGCCCGCGCGAGGAGGTGGCCCGGTTCCTCGCCGGCCGCTCCCCCGTCGCGATCGTGGCTCCGGCGTCCGAGAAGCAGTGGGACCTCAGCGTCGTCGTCCCGGTCGAGGACATGTCCGAACTGGGGACGGCGGCTCCGCAGGACGGATCGACGATGGGGGCCACCGGTGCGCAGAGCGGGTCGATCTGGCCGCACGTCGAGGAGTCGATCGTCGACCGGGTCCTCGCGCACACCTCCTCGATCGTCTTCGCGAACTCCCGCCGCCTCGCCGAGCGGCTGACCGCTCGGCTCAACGAGATCTACGCGGAGCGCCGCGAGCTGGCCGCCGAGCGCGCACGCGAGGCGGGCGAGCCCGTCGCGGTCGGGGCCCTGCTCGCCGAGGCCTCGTCCTCCTCCGCCCGCCGCTCCCCCGCCGAGGCGATGGGAGCGGCCGGAGGGACGAGCGGCACCGGGCAGTCCGCGCCCGACGAGGAGCCGCTGCTCGCCCGCGCCCACCACGGATCGGTGAGCAAGGAGCAGCGCGCGATCATCGAGGACGACCTGAAGTCCGGCCGCCTGCGCTGCGTGGTCGCGACCTCGAGCCTCGAGCTCGGGATCGACATGGGCGCGGTCGACCTCGTCGTCCAGGTCGAGACGCCGCCCTCGGTCGCGAGTGCCCTGCAGCGCGTGGGCCGCGCCGGCCACCAGGTCGGCGAGGTCTCGCGCGGGTCCTTCTACCCCAAGCACCGGGCCGACCTGCTCCACTCCGCCGTGACGACGGAGCGGATGCGCTCGGGCCTGATCGAGGCGATCGCCGTCCCCGCGAACCCGCTCGACATCCTCGCCCAGCAGACGGTCGCCGCGACGGCCCTCGAGAGCCTCGACGTGGACGACTGGTTCGACACCGTCCGCCGCAGCGCCCCGTTCGTGTCCCTGCCCCGCTCCGCCTACGAGGCGACCCTCGACCTGCTCTCGGGCCGCTACCCCTCCGACCGGTTCGCGGAGCTGCGGCCGCGCCTCGTCTGGGACCGCGACGCGAACACGCTCACCGGCCGGCCCGGCGCCCAGCGCCTGGCCGTCACCAGCGGCGGCACCATCCCCGACCGCGGGCTCTTCGGCGTGTTCATGGTCGGCGAGCCGGGCTCGACCGGCAACCGCGTCGGCGAGCTCGACGAGGAGATGGTCTACGAGTCCCGCGTCGGCGACGTCTTCGCGCTCGGAGCCACGAGCTGGCGCATCCAGGAGATCACCTACGACCGCGTGATCGTGACGCCCGCGTTCGGCGAGCCGGGGCGGCTCCCGTTCTGGAAGGGCGACTCGCAGGGACGCCCCGCCGAGCTCGGCGAGGCGATCGGAGCGTTCACCCGCGAGGTGGGCGCCGCCGCTCCCGAGACGGCCCGCGAGCGCTGCACGGCGGCCGGGCTCGACGTGTACGCGACCAACAACCTCCTCTCGTTCCTCGACGAGCAGCGCCTGGCCACCGGGCAGATCCCCGACGACCGCACCCTCGTGCTCGAGCGCTTCCGCGACGAGCTGGGCGACTGGCGGCTGGTGCTGCACTCCCCGTACGGGATGCAGGTGCACTCGCCCTGGGCGCTCGCCATCGGCGCCCGCGTCCGCGAGCGGCACGGCATCGACGGAGCGGCGATGGCCGGCGACGACGGCATCGTCGTGCGGATCCCCGACACCGAGTCGGAGCCGCCGGGCTCCGAGCTGTTCCTGTTCGAGCGCGAGGAGCTGGAGCAGCTGGTCACGAGCGAGGTCGGCGGCTCCGCCCTCTTCGCCGCCCGGTTCCGCGAGTGCGCGGCGCGGGCGCTCCTGCTCCCGAGGTACAACCCGGGCAAGCGCTCCCCGCTCTGGCAGCAGCGGCAGCGGGCGGCGCAGCTGCTCGACGTCGCCCGCACCTACCCGACCTTCCCGATCATCCTCGAGACCGTCCGCGAGTGCCTCCAGGACGTCTACGACCTGCCCGCGCTGCTCCGGCTGGCCGCGCGGCTGGACGGACGCGAGCTGCGGATCCTCGAGGTCGAGACGCCGACGGCCAGTCCGTTCGCGCGGTCCATGCTCTTCGGCTACGTCGCGGCCTTCATGTACGAGGGCGACAGCCCGCTCGCCGAGCGCCGCGCCGCCGCGCTCTCGGTCGATGCGACGCTCCTCGGCGAGCTGCTCGGCCGGGCGGAGCTGCGCGAGCTGCTCGACCCGGCGGTCCTCGCGCAGATCGAGCGCGAGTTGCAGCGCGTGGAGCCGGAGCGCCGCCTCCGCGGCCTCGAGGGCGCCGCCGACCTGCTCCGGCTGCTCGGGCCGCTGACGCTCGACGAGCTCGGTGAGCGCCTGGTCGACGAGTCGGTCGCCTCGGCGGACGTCGCGAAGGCGCCCGCGATCGAGCGCCCGGTGCTCGAGGCCGACGTGGCCGCGCTCGTGAAGGCCAAGCGCGTCCTGCCCGTCGGTCTCGGCGGCGAGCAGCGGTACGCCGCGATGGAGGACGCCTCCCGGCTCCGCGACGCCCTCGGCGTGCCCCTGCCGATCGGCGTCCCCGTCGCCTTCATCGAACCGGTCCGCGATCCGCTCGGCGACCTCGTCGCCCGCTACGCGCGCACCCACGGCCCCTTCACCGCCGCCGCCGTCGCCACTCGCCTGGGCCTCGGAGTCGCGGTCGTCACCGACACTCTGCGGCGCCTCGCGGGCGAGCGCCGCGTCTCGGAGGGCGAGTTCCGTCCCACCGGCACCGGGACGGAGTGGTGCGACGCCGAGGTGCTGCGCCGCCTGCGCAGCCGCTCGCTCGCCGCGCTCCGCAAGGAGGTCGAGCCGGTCGACGCGGCCGCGTACGCCCGCTTCCTCCCCGCCTGGCAGCACGTCGGCGGCTCGCTCCGCGGCATCGACGGCGTCGCCTCCGTGATCGACCAGCTGGCCGGCGCGCCCATCCCCGCGTCCGCCTGGGAGTCGCTGATCCTGCCCGCGCGGGTGCGCGACTACTCCCCGGCGATGCTCGACGAGCTCACCGCGACCGGCGAGGTCCTCTGGGCCGGCGCGGGCACCCTCCCCGGCAACGACGGCTGGGTGAGCCTCCACCTCGCCGACACGGCCGGGCTGACCCTCCCCGTCCCCGCCGCCGAGTCCATGACGCTGACCGAGCTCCAGCAGGAGATCGTCGGCGTGCTCGGATCGGGCGGCGGCTACTTCTTCCGCCAGCTCTCCGACGCGGTCGGCTCCACCGACGACGCCGGCCTCGTCGAGGCCCTGTGGGAGCTGGTCTGGGCGGGACTCGTCACGAACGACACCCTGGCGCCGCTGCGCACCCTCGTCGGATCGACCGGCGGCGCGCACCGCCAGCCGCGCGCCCCCGCCCGCGCTCGCGCACCCCGGGGCCGGATGACCGCCCGTCCCACGATGGCCACCCGCGTCGGGCCCCCGACCGCCGGCGGCCGCTGGTCGATCGTGCCGCTCGCGGAGTCCGACGCGACGATCCGCGGGCACGCGCTCGGCGAGACGCTGCTCGAGCGGTACGGGATCGTCACCCGCGGCTCCGTGCAGGCCGAGGGCGTCCTCGGCGGCTTCGCCCTCGCCTACAAGGTGCTGAGCGGCTTCGAGCAGCAGGGCCGCGCTCGGAGGGGCTACTTCATCGAGAAGCTGGGAGCAGCGCAGTTCGGCACGGCCGGCAGCGTCGACCGGCTCCGCACGTTCGCCCCGCAGGACGAGGCGCAGGAGCGCTCGCGGCCGGTGCTCGCCCTCGCGGCGACCGACCCCGCGAATCCGTTCGGCGCCGCTCTACCGTGGCCGCAGGGCGAGGGGCACCGCCCCGGTCGGAAGGCCGGCGCGCTGGTCGCGGTCGTCGACGGAACGCTCGCGGTCTACCTCGAGCGCGGCGGCAAGACGGCCCTCACCTTCACCGCCGACGAGGCGGCCCTCGCCGACGCGGCCGGCGCCCTCTCGCAGCTGGTCCGCTCCCGCGGGGTCGAGAAGCTGACCGTCGAGAAGATCGACGGCGTCTTCGCGCTCGGCACCCCCTTCGGCGATGCGCTCGTCGCCGCCGGATTCGTCGCCAATCCGCGCGGCCTGAGGATGCGCTCGTGAGCGCCGGAGGGAGCCCGCGTGCCCGAGGGTGACACCGTCTACCGATCCGCCCACAATCTCGCCGAGGCGCTCGACGGCGAGGTCCTGACCCGCTGCGACGTGCGCGTGCCGAAGTACGCGACGGTCGACCTCACCGGCGAGAAGGTCGACGAGGTCGTCCCCCGCGGCAAGCACCTGCTGATGCGGGTCGGCGACGCGCTGATCCACTCCCACCTCAAGATGGAGGGGAGCTGGCATCTCTACGCCCGCGGCGAGGGCGAGCGGCCGAAGTGGCACCGGCCGGCGTTCCAGGCCCGGATCGTCCTCGAGACGGAGGACTGGCAGGCGGTCGGCTTCGAGCTCGGGCTCCTCGAGATCGTCCCTCGCTCGGCGGAGGAGGACGTGGTCGGCTACCTCGGCCCGGATCTGCTCGGCGCCGACTGGGACGCGGACGAGGCGCTGCGGCGCCTGTCCGCCGACCCGGAGCGGCCGATCGGGCTCGCGCTGCTCGACCAGCGGATCATGGCCGGGCTCGGCAACGTCTACCGCGCCGAGCTGTGCTTCCTGCGCGGCGTGCTGCCCACGCGTCCGGTCGGCGAGAGCGGCGACCTCGTCCGCACCATCGCGCTCGCGAAGCGGCTCATCACCGTCAACCGCGAGCGGATCGAGCGCACGACGACCGGCAACCTGCGCCCGGGCCAGCAGCTCTGGGTCTACGGCCGCGACCGGAAGCCCTGCCGGCGCTGCGGCACGCCGATCGAGCGCGGCGAGCTCGGCGACGACGAGCTGCAGCTGCGGGTCACCTACTGGTGCCCGCACTGCCAGAGCTGAGGGACTACTCCTCGACCGCGGAGCGGCGGCCGGGGACGTGCTTCTCGTGGACGCCGACGTCCGTCAGGCGCTCGATGCGGTCGACGTGGCGGCCGGGCTCGCCGCCGTCCGCGGCGATCCAGCTGCCGACGAGAAGGAACCCGTCGCGCCCGCCCGCCGTCAGCGGGCCCGTGATCGTGAACGATCCGAGCGCCGGGGTCGAGAACGCCACGCGCACGGCATCCCCGTGCTCGAGCCCCTCGGCCGAGCGCTCCCCGCCGACCTCGTCGGCGTCCGGCGCCAGGGCGATGCTCTGGATCTCGGTCCCCGTGCCGAGGAAGACGTCCGCGACGACGAGCTCGCCGCCGACGGCCTGGCGGACGACCCCCTCGATCCCGTAGAGGCCGTAGCGCGGGGAGCGGACGAGGACGCGCACCGAGTCGCCGATCGCGACCTCGGCGAGAGCACCGCGGATCGAGGCGACGTCCCTCCGCGCGGGAGGGGCGGACAGGGCGTCGAGGATCGGGCTGGGCATCCGATCAGGGTAGCCGCTCCGGGAGCGCACCCGCCCGGCGGATCGGCGGCGGATCCCGGGCGGCCGGGGCGCCGGGTCGCGTCGGCCGCTCGGGATCCGCCGCCGACACCGCGGCAGGCACGGGCGCCGCCGGGAACGACGAAGGCCCCGCGTGAGCAGGGCCTTCGGGAGGTGCGGAGTCGGTGGGATTTGAACCCACGGAACCCAATAAAGGGTTCTCCACCTTAGCAGGGTGGTGCACTCGACCGGACTATGCGACGACTCCTGAGCGCCCGCTGGCGGACGCACGACGACCATCATAACCGCACGCGCGAGGGCCTCGCGACACGGGCGCCCGCCCCTCCGCAGGAGGGTGGGGCGCGCCGCCTACTGGTCCGACAGAGGCCGGCCGATCGTGCAGGTCTCCTGCTGCGCGGTCTGCCCGGAGACGTCGCTCGGGAGTGTGACCGGCCCGTCGGGCGCGCTCGTCGCGGGGGCGTCGGTCGTGGGAGCGTCGGTGGCCGGCGCCTCCGTGGCCGCCGGAGCGCCCGTCGCTCCGGGCTCCTCCCCCGTCGACTGCGAGCCGCCGCCGGTGGTGCCGCTCAGCGCGATCGGCTGGTCGGCGAGGAGCGCCGCGTTCAGCGCCGCCGCCGCGTCCTCGCTGGGGTACACGCCGTTGCCGTCGATGAAGGTCGGGTACTGCACGAAGACCACGTTCGCGAGGTCGACGTCCTTCACCGCGAGGCCGATCGAGACCAGGGTGTTCACGTTCTCGAGCGAGGTCGAGAGCTGCATGTTCGAGACGGCCGCCTTCGCGAGGCCGTAGAGGTTGACCGGGTTCGAGAGCGTCGACGCGCTCTTCACCTTGCGCACCAGCGACGAGAGGTACACCTGCTGGCTCGAGATGCGCGTGAGGTCGCTGCCGTCGCCGACACCGTGCCGGGTGCGGAGGAACGCCAGCGCCTCGGCGCCGACGAGCGTGTGCGTGCCCGCGTCGAGGTTCAGCCCGGTGTACTCGTCCTGGATCGGCGTGGCGACGCAGACGTCCACTCCGCCGACCGCGTTCGACATCTCGATGACGCCCTCGAACTGGATGAGCGCCGCGTAGGGGATCTCGAGCCCGGTCAGCTGCTCCACCGTCTGCACGGTGCACGCCAGTCCGCCGGCCTCGAGCGAGGTGTTGATCTTCGCCGAGTCCACCGCGTCCGAGACGGCGCCGGTGGCCGGGTCGGTGCAGGAGGGGATCGGGACGTAGAGGTCGCGGGGGAAGCTGACGACCTCCACGGTGGAGTGGTCGGCCGAGATGTGCATGAGCATCGTGACGTCGTTGAGGTTCTCGGCACGCTCGCCGTACGCTCCGGCGGCCGATCCGTCGGCGCTGTCGCTGCCGGCGAGCAGGATGTTGACGCCGCCCTCGATCGCCCCGATCTCGGGCACGTCGCCCCCGCCCGAGTCGATCCCGAGGTCGACGGAGGGGCGCGCGCTCCCGGCGATCATCGAGGCCGCGATCGCCACGATGCAGACCGCGCTGAGGACGCCGACGCCCACGCAAGCCGCGAGGATCCGCGCGGCGAAGCGCACGCCGCTCGGGCGGCGCAGTCGGCCGTGCCGTGCTGCTGTGGTCCGGGTGGACGCGCGTTCGCTCATCGGGTCGTACTCTCTCTCGGCTGCGGGACGCGTGTCGTCCCGGAGTCAGCGCGCGAGGTGGAGAGCACCCGTGGTGCCGCCCGCCCTCGGCTCAGCCGAAGAACCCGACCGAGCAGGTCTGCTGGTCGGCGCTCTGGCCGGTGACCGATTCTGGCAGGGCAACCTTGGATCCGTCCTCGGGAGTCGCTGCAGGAGTGCCGGGTGCCGCCTCGGACGTCGCGAGCGGATCCGCGGTCGCCGGGCCCGAGGGAGCGGCGGTGTCGGCCGGGGCCGCGGCCTCGCCCTCCACGGTCGCGCCGGCACCGGTGCCGCCGGTGATGGCGATCGGCTGATCGGTCTGCAGGGCGCTCGCCAGGACGTCGCCCGCGGCACGGTCCGGCTCCACTCCGCTCGGAGTCGCCCCGGTCGGGTACTGCGCGAAGACGACGTCCGCGAGGTCGACGTCCTTCAGCGCGAGCCCCATCTGGACCATCGTGTTCACGTTGTCGAGACCGGTCGAGAGCGTCATGTTGCCCAGCGCCGCCTTCGCGAGCCCGTAGAGCGCGACCGGGTTGAGGAGGGTGTCCGCGCTCTTGATCTGGCGCACGAGCGCCGAGAGGAAGACCTGCTGGTTGCTGATGCGGGTCAGGTCGCTGCCGTCGCCGATGCCGTGGCGGCTACGGAGGAACTGGAGCGCCGCCATGCCCTCGAGCGAGTGCACGCCCGGCTCGAGGTAGGTGTTCGTGTAGGGGTCCGCGATCTCGGTCGCGACGCAGACGTCGACTCCGCCGACCGCGTTCGACATCTCGATCACGCCGTTGAACTGCACGACCGCGCCGTAGTCGACCCGGACGCCCATGAGGTCCTCGACGACCCCCGCGACGCAGCCGAGGCTGACGTCGCTGCCCATCGCCTCGTTGATCTTGGTGTCGTACCGGGCGGGGATCGTCTCGCCCGTGGCGGCGTTCACGCACTCCGGGATGTCGACGTACATGTCGCGGGGGAAGCTCACGACCGTGGCGTTGCTGTGGTCGGCCGAGACGTGCATCAGCATGTTGACGTCGTTGAGGACGCTCGTCTCCTCGTCGGGGTCGCCGTAGGCGTCGCCCTGGCCCTTCCGCGAGTCGCTGCCGACCACGAGGACGTTGAAGCCGCCCTCCAGCGCGCCGATCTCCGGGGCGCCTCCGGCCTCGACGCTGGAGCCGGCGGCGACCGGGTGCAGGTCGACCGAGGGCTGCACGGACTGGACGATCAGCGTCGCCGCGATCGCGACCACCGACACCGAGGCGACCACGCCGACACCGCCCACCAGGGCGGCTCCCTTCACCAGGGTCCGCGCGAGCGAGTGCCGCTTCTGGCGGCCGTGCCGCACGAAGGGGCGCGGCGTGCGCGGAGTGTCGCGAGTCTGTGTCGAAGGGCCCGTGCGGCGCATCCGTCTCCCGGTGTCGAGGCGTCAGTGGTGCGGAGGTGAGGGCCGGGCGTCGATCCCGGGCGTCGCGCAATCCTATACAGAGGGGTGGCGCGTTCCGAAGGAGAGCGGGCGGGCCTCCGTCGTCGCGCGCCAGGACGGGCGTCGGAAGACGCCATCGAGGGTCGGCCTGCAGAACCGGACGCTGTGGCGGAGGGCGTGGGATTCGAACCCACGAGACGTTTCCGCCCACCAGTTTTCAAGACTGGCTCCATCGGCCGCTCGGACAGCCCTCCTCGCCGCTCCCGCAGGAGCGACACCCGATAGTAACCGCCGAGCGCCCGGCGTCAGCGCAGCGCTGAGAGCGCGACCGCCACGCCGTCCTGGTGGACCGAGGGGATCACGGCGGAGGCCACGGCGCGCACCTCGTCCGGCGCCTGGCCCATCGCCAGCCCTGCGCCCTCGGCGGCGGCCCAGGTGAGCATCTCGATGTCGTTGCGGCCGTCGCCCAGCGCGACCACGTCGCTCCGCTCGATGCCCAGCTCCTCGCGGACGACCTCGAGCGCGGTGGACTTGTTGACGCCGTGAGGGGCGATGTCGAGCCAGGCGGTCCAGCCGATCGCGTAGCTGACCTGGTGCAGGCCCATCTCCTCGACCAGCGAGGTGAACTCCTCGATCCCGGTCTCGGGCGAGATCACGACGACGCGGGTGCACAGCCGGCCGAGCAGCTCCTCGAAGGGGACGTGGGTCGTCTCGGCGCCCATCACGGCGCCGCCGGGGAACGCCTCGGTGTAGAAGAAGGCGCCGTCCGCGTCCTCGACGGCGTAGTGCGCGTCGGGGAGGGAGCGGCGGATGGTCTCGAGGACCTCCGTCGGGTCGAAGGTCTCGACCGTCTCGGGGACGTAGGCACCGGACGCGTCGCGGCGGAGAGTGACCGCCCCGTTGCAGCAGATCACGTACTCGGGCGAGATCCCCAGCCGCTCGACGACGGGCAGCGTGGAGGAGGGCGAGCGCCCGGTGGCGAGCATCACCTCGTCGCCCTGGGCGGCCACGCGGGTGATCGCGTCCGTCACCGCGCGGGTGATGGTGCCGTCCTCGTGCATGACGGTGCCGTCGATGTCGAGGGCGACGAGGCGGCGGCCGGAGGCGCGGACCGCGCTCATGCGACGGGCTCGAGCACCTCGAGGCCGCCGAGGTGGGGCCGCAGCGCCTCGGGGACGAGCACCGAGCCGTCCGCCCGCTGGTGGGTCTCGAGGAGGGCGACGATCCAGCGGGTGGTCGCGAGCGTGCCGTTGAGAGTGGCGACCGGAGCGGTCCTCCCCGAGTCGGTGCGGTAGCGGGTGTCGAGGCGGCGGGCCTGGAACGTGGTGCAGTTCGAGGTCGAGGTCAGCTCGCGGTAGGTCTCCTGCGTGGGGACCCAGGCCTCCACGTCGAACTTGCGCGCGGCGCTCTGGCCGAGGTCGCCGGCCGCCGTGTCGATGACGCGGTAGTGCAGGCCGAGGCTCTGCAGGACGTCCTCCTGGTACGAGAGCAGGCGCGCGTGCTCCGCCTCCGCCTCCTCGGGGAGGGTGTAGACGAACATCTCGAGCTTGCTGAACTGGTGCACGCGGATGATGCCGCGGGTGTCCCGTCCGCCCGAGCCGGCCTCGCGGCGGTAGCAGGTGCTCCAGCCCGCGTAGCGCTTCGCGCCGCCGGAGAGGTCGAGGATCTCGTCGGCGTGGTAGCCGGCGAGGGCGACCTCGCTGGTGCCGGTGAGGTAGAGGTCGTCGTCGCGGAGGCGGTACACCTCGTCGTCGTGCTCGCCGAGGAAGCCTGTGCCGTCCATGATCTCGGGGCGCACCAGGGTGGGCGTGATCAGCGGGGTGAAGCCGGCGGCGAGCGCCTTCTCGAGCCCCAGGTTCATCAGGGCGATCTCGAGGCGGGCGACCAGGCCCTTGAGGAAGTAGAAGCGCGCGCCGCTGACCTTCGCGCCGCGCTGCATGTCGATGCCGTCCAGCAGCTCGCCGAGCTCGAGGTGGTCGCGCGGGGCGAAGTCGAAGACGGGGCGCTCGCCGACCGTCTTGACGAGCTCGAACGACTCCTCGCCGCCCGCGGGGACGCCCTCGATGATCGGGTTCGCGATGCGCTTCACCAGCACGGTGAAGGCGTCGTCGGCCTCGGAGGCCTCCTGCTGGGCCTGCTTGGCGGCGGCGGCGAGGCGCTGGGCCTCGGCCACGAGGGCCGCCTTCTCGTCCTTGGGGGCCTTGGCGACGGTCCTGCCGAAGGCGTTCTGCTCGGCCCGCAGCCGCTCCGCCTCGGTGATCGCCGCACGGCGCACGCGGTCGGCCTCCAGCGCCTCGTCGACCAGCTCGACGGAGTCGCCGCGCGCCTCCTGCGAGCGCTTCAGGACGTCCGGGTTCTCGCGCAGAAGTACGGGATCAATCACCCCAGCAGTGTAGAGGAGGGCCGGGACGGGCCGCCGCCCGCGCGTACCCCCGGGGCCGGCTGAGCATCGGCCGCGAGGCGGCATCCGATCGCGGGGACGGCTGCGAATGTGAGAGGTCCCCCGAGAACGTCCCCCCGCGTTCGACATCCCTGCTCCCCTGAAGGCTCTCCCATGCACGTCACCCCCCTCATCGACGCGACCCCCGGCGTCGTCCTCG
Organism: Rathayibacter sp. AY1B6; assembly: GCF_002932755.1. Lineage (NCBI taxonomy): Bacteria > Bacillati > Actinomycetota > Actinomycetes > Micrococcales > Microbacteriaceae > Rathayibacter > Rathayibacter sp. AY1B6. The sequence continues at coordinate 19,593 of NZ_PSWL01000017.1, read as the reverse complement.
AGCGCGACGGCTCCGTCGCCCGGATCACCCTCAACCGCCCCGACGCCCTCAACGCGATCGACCTCGGCACCGCGCGACTGCTCCTGAGCACCGTCGCCGACCTCGACGCCGACTCCGGCTGCTCCGTCATCGTGATCACCGCCGCAGGCCGCGCGTTCTGCACGGGCGGCGACATCTCGGCGATCATGGGGTCCGAGCACCCGGACCACTACCTGCGCGACGTCGCGACCACGACCGCCCAGGTGATCCGCCTGCTCGAGGACAGCCGCGCCGTCGTCGTCTGCGCGATCGACGGCATGGTCGCCGGCGCCGGCATCGCCTTCGCTCTGGCCGCCGACATCGTGATCGCGACTCCCGCCGCCCTCTTCCTCAGCGCGTACGGCGACGTCGGGCTCGTCCCGGACGTCGGAGTCACCGCCGCGCTCCCCCGCGTCGTCGGCCGCCGCCGCGCCCTGGACTTCGTGCTGTCGGGCCGCCCGATCCGCGCGGCCGAGGCGCTGGAGTGGCAGCTCGTGACCGAGGTCGTGCCGCGCGCCGACCTCGCCGGCCGCGTCGACGAGCGCGTGCGCGCCCTGGCGGCGAAGCCGGCGCACGTCGCGTCCGCCGCCCGCCGCCTCCTGCGCACCGACCCGCTCGACCGCGCCGAGCGCATCGTCGAGGAGACGGACACCCTGGTCGATCTCCTGGCGGTCCCGGCCACGCGCGCGCTCCTGGACGCCGAGCACGAGCGCCAGACCCGGCGCGCCGCTCGGGCGACCGCCTCGCTCTGACCCGGCGCGAGCGTCCGCGACGACGCTCCGGCTCCGGGCCGAGCGGACGGCCGGGCCGCGGAGCGCGGACCGGCCGGGCGGGCTCGCTCGATCTCGGCTACGGTGGTCCCCGCGAAGGGGAGTAGTTCCCACCGTCCGCCGAGCGGACGACGAGGCGCGTCGACATGCTGGTCCGGGACGATCCGGGCCCGGCGCTCCACCCCGGCTCCGGCCTGGGCGAACGAGACCTTCGGTCAGTCGACGCACGTCCTGACCGGTCCTCTCGCGCGGGTCGGCGGGCCTGAGCCAGGAGATCGCATGGCGACCACCGCCCCCACCCCCAGTCCCGCCCAGGTGCGCCGCTGGCGCCGCTACCTCGCCGACGAGCTCGCCGAGGCCTCCGTCTACCGCGACCTCGCCGGACGCCGCACCGGCGAGGAGCGGGAGATCCTGCTTGCGCTCGCCGTGGCCGAGGGCCGCCACGAGGAGCACTGGCGGGAGCTGCTCGGCTCCGCGGCGGAGCCCGCGCCCCGCGCGGACCTCCGCACGCGCTTCCTCGGCTTCCTCACCCGCCGCTTCGGCTCCGTGTTCGTCCTCGCCCTGATCCAGCGCGCCGAGGCCCGCTCCCCCTACGCCGACGACGACGACGCCACCGAGGCGATGGCCGCCGACGAGCGGATCCACGGCGAGGTCGTCCGCGGGCTCGCCGAGCGCGGCCGCAACCGCCTCTCCGGGACGTTCCGCGCGGCGGTCTTCGGAGCCAACGACGGCCTGGTCTCGAACCTCGCCCTCGTCCTCGGAGTGGGAGCGAGCGGAGTCGGCACGGGCGTCGTCCTGTTCACGGGCATCGCGGGCCTGCTCGCCGGCGCCCTCTCGATGGGCGCGGGCGAGTTCGTCTCGGTGCGCTCGCAGCGCGAGCTGCTCTCCGCCTCCAGCCCGGACCTCGACGCGAACCGCATCGTCCCCGACCTGGACGTCGACGCGAACGAGCTCGCCCTCGTCTACCGCGCTCGCGGAATGACCCAGGAGCAGGCCGACGCACGTGCCGCCTCCGTCTTCACCGGCCTGCGCGGCGGCGCCGTCACCTCGCCGATCACGCTGGGCGGCCCCGCGGGCGACCCCGACGTCGACGAGCACGAGTCGATCGGCACGGGCATGGGCGCCGCACTGTCGAGCTTCTGCTTCTTCGCCTCGGGCGCGATCATCCCGGTGCTGCCCTACCTGCTCGGCCTGACGGGGCTCGCCGCGGTGGTCCTCGCCTGCGTGCTCGTGGGCATCGCCCTGCTCGCCACCGGCGCGGTCGTCGGGCTGCTCTCGGGCGCCCCGCCCCTGGCCCGGGCGCTGCGCCAGCTCGGGATCGGCTACGGCGCGGCCCTGGTGACCTACCTCCTCGGCCTGCTCTTCGGCGCGTCCGGAGTCTGAGCCTCGGCCTCGAGGAGCTGCGCGCCGTCCCGCGGCTCCTCGGGGCGGGGCCGCACGACGACTCCGCGCCACCGCAGGGCGGCCACTCCGACCGCCAGCAGCAGGGACGCCGGCAGGCAGCCCAGCAGGGGGATGCAGGAGTAGTAGAGGAGCTGCCGCTGGATCCACGCGGGCGAGGGCACGTCGGAGTCGCCGTAGTAGGGCGGGGGCGGCGAGGAGTAGCCGGTGTAGAGGAGCGCGAGGCCGATCAGAGTCCCCGCGAGACCGGCGAGCAGGAGCACGAGGAGCCACGGGTTCCGCAGCAGCGGCGTCTCGCGCGCGGGCTCGACGGGAGCTGCGGGAGCGGGCTCGGCGGCGGGCTCGGCGGCGGGCTCCGGCAGGGGTGCGGGCGCGGTCTCGGCGCCGAGGCGGTGCGACCGCCGGCCCTCGGCGGCTCCCGCGATGTCGGGCAGGGCCATGATGCGGCGGGGTCCGGGCACGGACGAGGAGCCGGGTCGGACCACGCGCGGCTCCGGAGGCGCCGGACGAGCGGCGGCTCCGGACATGGCGGCGGGAGCACCGGGGACGGCTCCCGTCCCGGGCCTGGCGAACGCCCGCTCGTCGCCGCGCAGGCGCTCCACCGGTCCCGAGAACCCGCGCTGGAAGGCCGGGTCGTAGCGCGGGTCGACCCGGTCGTCGTCGTCGTCAGTCATCGTCGTGACCTGTCATCGTCGTCCCCGGTCATCGTCGACCTCCGGCTCGTGGGAGAGGATCCCGCGCAGCCAGTCGCGGGCCTCGAGGAACACCTCGTCGTCGTAGCGTCGCACGGAGGTGACCGGGCGGCGGTCAGCGCGCGGATACGAGCCGAGGAAGATCACCTTCGGGCTGAAGCGCCGCAGCCCCATCAGCGCGTCGGCGACCCGCTCGTCCTGGACGTGCCCGTCGAGGTCGATGACGAACCGGTACCGGCCCAGAGCGTCGCCGATCGGCCGCGACTGGATCATGCTCAGGTTCACCCCGCGGGTCGCGAACTGCTCGAGCATGTCGAGCAGGGCGCCCGGCTGGTCGGCCGGGAGCTCCGCGATGACGCTGGTCTTGTCGGCGCCGGTCGGCTCGGGCAGCGCGTGCGAGCGCGAGACGTGCACGAAGCGCGTGACGGCGTTCGGGTTGTCGCCGATCCGCTCGGCCAGCACCGCGACGTCGTGGTGGGCGACGATCCCGGGAGGGGCGATGGCCGCGTCCGCCGGCGATCCGCTCAGCAGGTCGACGGTGGCCTGGACGTTGCTCGAGGCGGGCAGGTGCTCGTGGCTGGGGATCTCGCGGTCGAGCCACACCCGGCACTGTCCGTAGGCGACGGGGTGCGCGGCGACGGTGCGCACCTCCTCGAGGCGCGCTCCGGGGCGGCCGACCAGGATGAACGACACCGGCACCAGGTACTCGCCGACGATGCGCAGCCCCGGGATCCGCGCCAGCGCGTCCTGCGCGGCCGTCACTCCGCCCTCGACCGAGTTCTCGATCGCGATCACCGCGCCGTCGCTGCGGCCGGTGACCAGATCGCTCAGCGCCTCCCCCACGTTCGCGACGCTGCGCCACAGCTGTCCGCGCGCCTCCGGGACCTGCGCGAGGGCCGCCTCCGTGAACGTGCCGCTGGGCCCGAGATAGCTGTAGGCACGGGTCTCGGGGGCGCTGTCGGGCATGGCGCAAGCCTAGCCAGCCGCGGTACCCCTGGAGGGGGCCGGACTGCCACTATGGACCGCATGACCGATCGCGCAGGGAAGCCGGCACAGGCCTCCGATCTCATCGACGTCGAGGCCCTCGTGAGGGCGTACTACGAGAAGAAGCCGGACGTCTCCGATCCGGCTCAGAAGGTGGTGTTCGGCACCTCCGGCCACCGCGGATCCTCGTTCGACACGGCCTTCAACGAGGACCACATCGCCGCCGTCACGCAGGCGATCGTCGAGTACCGGACCGAGCAGGGCATCACCGGCCCGCTCTTCATCGGCGCCGACACGCACGGGCTGTCCCGTCCGGCCCTCACCACCGCTCTCGAGGTCCTGGTGGGCAACCAGGTCCGCGTGCTCGTGGACGAGTTCGACGACTTCGTGCCGACCCCGGCGCTCAGCCACGCGATCCTCCGCTACAACAACGACCCCGCGCACACCGACCGGGCCGACGGCATCGTGGTGACCCCCTCGCACAACCCGCCCCGCGACGGCGGCTTCAAGTACAACCCGCCGCACGGCGGTCCCGCCGACTCCGACGCGACCACCTGGATCGCGAACCGGGCCAACGAGCTCATCGCCGACGGCAACCGCGGCGTGACCTCGGCCGAGCCCTCCGCGGTCGAGACCTACGACTACCGCACGCACTACGTCGCGGACCTGGCGAACATCATCGACCTCGACGCGATCCGGAAGGCCGGCGTGCGGATCGGGGCCGACCCCCTCGGCGGCGCCTCCGTGCACTACTGGCAGCTGATCGCCGAGATGCACGGCCTCGACCTGACCGTGGTGAACGGCGAGGTCGACCCGGCCTGGGGCTTCATGACCCTCGACTGGGACGGCAAGATCCGGATGGATCCGTCCTCCCCCAGCGCGATGGCCTCGGTCGTCGCGCGCGCCGGCGACTTCGACATCCTCACCGGCAACGACGCCGACGCGGACCGGCACGGCATCGTCACCCCCGACGGCGGACTGATGAACCCCAACCACTACCTGGCCGTCGCGATCGACTACCTCTACCGCCACCGCACCGGCTGGCGCGAGGACGCGGCGATCGGCAAGACGCTGGTCTCCTCCTCGATCATCGACCGGGTCGCGGAGTCGCTGGGCCGGCGCCTGTGGGAGGTCCCGGTGGGCTTCAAGTGGTTCGTCCCCGGGCTGGTCGACGGATCGGTGGGCTTCGGCGGCGAGGAGTCCGCGGGCGCCTCGTTCCTCCGTTTCGACGGCACCGTCTGGACCACCGACAAGGACGGCATCCTCCTCGCGCTGCTCGCCTCCGAGATCGTGGCGGTCACCGGGAAGAGCCCGTCGGCGCTCTACCGCGAGCTGACCGAGCGCTTCGGCGACCCGGTCTACGAGCGCGTGGACGCGGTGGCGACGAAGGCGCAGAAGGCGGCCCTCGGCAAGCTGGACGGCGACGCGATCGCGGCGACGACCCTCGCCGGCTCCGAAATCATCGCGAAGCTGTCGAAGGCCCCCGGCAACGGCGCGGCCGTCGGAGGCGTCAAGGTCGTCACCGAGGACGCCTGGTTCGCCGCGCGCCCCTCCGGCACCGAGGACGTCTACAAGATCTACGCCGAGAGCTTCCGCGGCCTCGACCACCTGCACGAGGTGCAGGCCGAGGCGCGCACGATCGTGGACGCGGCGCTGAACTCCTAGGCGCTGCGCTCCTCCGTCCGGGCATGAGGTGCCCGAGAATGCTGTGATCCGAGCGGATCGGGAGCATTCTCGGGCACCTCGGTCGTGCCCTGTGGAGAGTGGCGCACTCAGACCCGCGCACGCGGGCACTGTGGGCGCATGCAGCAGGAGGCAGGACCCGGGGACGTCTTCTCGGTATCGGAGGCGCGCGCCGCGGGAGTGTCCCCCGGAGTCCTTCGCGGACGCCGCTTCAGCACCCCGACCTACGGCATCAGATCGGAGTCGGAGGCGACAGACCTCGTGGACAGGTGCGCTGCGCTCCTCGACCGCCTGGGCGACGCCGCAGTCGTGTGCGGCCCGACCGCCGCACTGCTGTGGGGCGCTCCGCTCCCGCCCGCCTGGGAGGAGCGGTCGGATCTCGACATCGCGGTGGCGGCTCCGCGTCGAGCACCGCACGCGACGGGGATCGCCGGACGGAAGCTGATACTCCGTTCGGGCGACGTCCTCCTCGGGCGTCGCGGCCGGCTCACCTCGCCGGCTCGGACGTGGTGCGACCTCGGGAACGTTCTCGGTGTCCCGGATCTGGTCGCCGTCGGAGACTCCTTCCTCCACCGTCGACTCGCCACCTCGGAGGACCTGCGATCCGCGGTGGAGAACCACCCCGGTCGCCGTGGTCTCCGCACGCTGCGCTCGGCGATCGCGCTGCTCGACGGGCGCGCGGAATCGCGTCCCGAGTCCCTCGTCCGTGTGGCACTGGTCTCCCACGGCATCCGCGGCATCGAGCCCGGCGTCGTCGTTCGCGACTCCTCCGGCCGATTCCTCGCGCGTGTCGACCTCTGCATCCGCTGGGCCGGCGTCGTCGTGGAGTACCACGGCGACTACCACCGCGTCGAGCGCGGCCGTTGGCGGAAGGACCGCGCTCGGATGGGGCGCCTCCGCACAGCGGGCTGGCACGTGATCGAGCTGACCGGCGACGATCTCGCCGACCTGGACGGCGTCGTCGACCTCGTCCGTGCCGCCATCAACAGGTGAGGTGCCCGAGAATGCAGTCGTGTCGCACGAAAGGCTGCATTCTCGGGCACCTCAGCGAGGATTCCGGCGGGCGGGCTACCAGCGCGGGTGGACGGTGGGGCGGAAGTGGGTGTCGTAGAGGGCGTTCACGGCCTCCATGAAGGCGGGGCCGAGGGGCGCGGCGGAGGCGGCGGCCGCGTTGGCGCGGGCCTGCTCGGGCGAGCGGGCACCGGGGATCACCGAGGTGACGCCCTCCTGCTGGATGATCCAGGCGAGCGCGGCCGCCGCGGGGGCGAGGCCGTGGTCGTCGGCGAGGCGGGAGAACTCCTGCGCGGCCTCCACGCCGGTCGCGAAGTCGACGCCCGAGAAGGTCTCGCCGACGTCGAACGCGGAGCCGTCGCGGTTGTAGCTGCGGTGGTCCTCCGGGGCGAACACGGTCTCGGTCGTGTAGCGGCCGCTGAGCAGGCCCGAGGCGAGCGGGACGCGCGCGAGGACGCCGACGCCGGCCTCGCGGGCGGCGGGCAGCACCTCGTCGAGCGGCTTCAGGCGGAACGCGTTCAGGATGATCTGGACGCTCGCGACGTTCGGACGGGCGATGGCGGTCAGCGCCTCCTCCGTGCGCTCGACCGAGACGCCGTAGGCCGCGATCGCGCCCTCCGCGACGAGAGTGTCGAGGGCGTCGTAGACGGCGTCGTCGGAGTAGACGGAGGTGGGCGGGCAGTGCAGCTGCACCAGGTCGAGGGTGTCGACGCCGAGGTTGGCGCGCGAGCGGTCGGTCCAGGCGCGGAAGTTGTCGAGCACGTAGTTGGCGGGGATCTGCTCCGCGCGGCGGCCCATCTTGGTGGCGACGAAGACCTGCGCGTCGGGGTGCGCCGCGCGGTAGGCGCCGATCGTCCGCTCACTGCGGCCGTCGCCGTAGACGTCGGCGGTGTCGAAGAGGGTGACCCCCGACTCCACCGCGGCGTCGAGCACGGCGAGGGCGTCGGTCTCGGCGACGTCCCCCCAGTCGGCACCGAGCTGCCAGGTTCCGAGGCCGACGACGGAGACGGGGGCGCCGGTGCGTCCGAGGATTCGAGTTTCCATGCCCCCACCGTAGGTGCGGCCGAGCCCGCGGCGGACCCCCTTGCGCGTGCTCTAACGTCGAGGGCATGCCCCTCCTCGTGCTCGGAAGCGCCAACCTCGACCACGTCCACCGGGTCGCCCGGATCCCCGCTCCGGGAGAGACGGTGCTCGCCCTCGACGCGAGCACCTTCCCGGGCGGCAAGGGCCTCAACCAGGCCGTCGCGGCCGCACGGACCGAGCCCGGCACCGTCTTCGTCACGAGCCTCGGCCGCGACTCGGCGGGAGACCGGCTCGCCGCGGTCCTCGGCGAGGAGCCGCTGGAGCTGCGCGCCCGCCGCGGCGACGTCCGCACCGGCACCGCGCAGATCACCGTGGACGAGCGCGGCGAGAACGCGATCGTCGTCGACTCCGGTGCCAACGCCGCCCTGGTCGAGCTGACCGCCGAGGAGTCGGCCCTGGTGGCGGCGGCCGACGCCCTGCTCCTGCAGCTCGAGATCCCGACCGCGACGGTGACGGAGGCGGCCCGCGCCGCGCGCGCCGGCGGCACGGTGTCGATCCTGAACGCCGCCCCGATCGGCCCGCTGCCGGAGGAGCTCCTCGCGGTGCTCGACGTGCTGATCGTCAACGAGCACGAGGCCCGCGAGCTCGCCGCCGATCGCGGCATCACCGCCGCCGACGACGACGCGCTCGCCGCGGCCCTCACCGCGCTGGTCCCGCTCGTGCTGGTCACCCTCGGCTCCGACGGCGTCGTCGTGGCGGTCCGCGACCGCGAGACGGTGCGCACTCCGGCCTTCCGGGTGGAGGCCGTGGACACCACCGGCGCCGGCGACACCTTCTGCGGCGCCTTCTCGGCCCGGCTCGCCGCCTCCGGAGCACGGCTGGACGACCCGGAGCAGCTGGTCGCCCTCACCCGCTGGGCGAGCGCGGCCGCGGCGATCTCGGTCACCCGCACCGGAGCGGCGGTGTCCGCGCCGACGGCGGCCGAGACGGACGCGTTCCTCGCCGAGCGCGCCTGAGCGAGGGGCTCCGGGGAGACGGCGCCGTCACCGGCCTCGGGCGGCTCGCAGCACCGTCGCTCCGGGAGGCCGGATGCACTCCGGAGGAGGGGAGCACGGCAGCGGGGAGTACGGGTCCGCACCTCGCGAGAGGAGCCCCGGCCTGCGAGCAGCCGGGTCCGCCGGGCGGTTCGCCTAGTCGATCGCGGCGACCCGGACGGTCACCCGCGGCCGCAGCCCCGGATGCACCCGGACGCACCACTCGCGCACCGCGGCTCCGATCGCGCGCGCCACGTCCGGCGCGGACGCCTCCGCGGTCACGCAGAGGTCGACGGCCACGGACACCTCGTCCCCCGCGACGCGGACCAGGACCGGATCGGCGAACGTGCCGCCGCTCGCGGTGCCCAGCGGCTCGACCACGATCCCGGTCGCGCTCAGCGCGGTCGCCGCGTGCGCGAGCACGTCGCGCACCTCGGGCTTGGCCGGCATCAGGGTCGCGACCCCGTCCAGGGCGCGCAGCTCCGCGGCGAGCGCGGACACCGGATCGACCGGGGCCGCCGCCTCGAGGCCGCTCACGACTCCTCCGTCCCGGGGACGTAGACGTCCTCCACGCGGACATCGATCCTCGACACCCGCAGCTCGGTCTGGGTCAGCAGCCGCGAGTGCACGCGCTCACGCACCTGCTGGGCCGCCTCGGCGATCGGCACCCCCCAGAAGACCGAGATCGTCAGCTCCACCACGACCTCCGCGCCCGGCTCGGCGATGTCGCCGACCAGGCGGCAGCGGCCGACCAGCACGCCGGCGACGCTGTCGCCCGCCTCGCGCACGAGTCCGCGGACCGCTCCCTCGGTGATCGTGAGCGCCACGTCGGGCTGGACGCTCGCCAGCGGGATGTCGCGTCCGGCCCGCGACTCGCGGCGCACCTGGGTGAGGATCGAGCCGAACCAGCTCTCCTCCGGCGCGGGCAGGCGTGCGGCGTCGTCGTCGATGAGCGCGCCGGAGAGGGCGCGCACGCGCTCGAGGGCGCGCAGAGTGCGCCGGTGCTCCGGCGACTCCTCGATGGCGGGGTCGTACGGCGTGCGCCCGCGGTCGAGGTAGTCGCTCAGCTCGTCGATGCCGATGCCGTCGCCCTCCTGCTCCGTCGCGTCCGCCTCGGGTGCGGGCGGCAGCACGACGTCGTGCTCCCCCGCGCGCTCCGGCCCGTCGCCGGGACCCTGGTCCGCGTTCATCGCGTCTGCTCCCTCATCGCCAGTCCTCCATCGCCACGACCAGCGACTCGCGCGCGCGGGCGAGCTTGCCCCGTACGGCGGTCACCGTGAGACCGAGGTGATCGGCGATCTCGTTGTACGACTCCCCGCCGACCTCGCGCAGCACCCAGCACTGCCGCTGCGACTCCGGCAGCTCGGACAGGGCGTGCGCGAGAGCCCGCATGGCGTCGCTCTGCTCGGCGGCCTCGAACGGGCCGGGCTCTCGGGCCGGGGGATGCTCCACGGCGTCGACGTCGTCGGTCGGGCGGCGCTGGCGCAGCAGGTCGACGCTGGAGCGGCTGACGATCCGCATCATCCAGCTGCGCACGCTCGCCGGCTCCTTGAGCTGCGGGAGCTGCGCCCAGACCGTGATCAGCGCGTTCTGCACGGCGTCGGAGGCGTCCGCCTGCGAGCCCGTCAGCCGCCACGCGTAGGCACGGAGGATCGACTGGTGCCGCTTGACGAGGACCTCGAAGGCGCGCACGTCGCCTTCGGCGGAGCGCTCGGCGAGCAGCGCATCGCTCGCCGCTTCCAGTCCGGGCACGGCGCCTCCTCCCTCTCCGCTCACGCGGCCTCGGGCCGCCTCTCAGGTGACGCTCAGGAAAAAGTCCGCCGAGCACCGTGACGAACGCCGTCCGGGCTCCGTCTCACTCATGAAAGCACAGCCCGACCGGATTTCCGCCGGGCCTTCGACCCCGGTCTGCTCAGCAACGGCAGCCGATGAGACGTCCAGGAGACCTCATGAGCGACACCACGCGCACCCCCTCCACCACCCGCGTCGACAAGACCCCCGTCGACACGGTCACGAGCCTCGGCGGCTCGCGGACCTCCGGCACCGCCCAGGGCACCACGGTCATCGACGACAGCGTCGTGGCCAAGGTCGCCGGCATCGCGGCCCGCCAGGTGCCCGGCGTCTTCGCCCTCGGCAACAACGCCGCCCGTGCCTTCGGCGCGATCCGCCAGGCCGTCGGCGGCGCCGACCACGCCCAGGGCGTGAGCGTCGAGGTCGGCGAGACCCAGGTCGCGGCCGACGTCACCATCGTCGTCGAGTACCCCGTGCCCATGCAGAAGGTCGCCGACTCCGTCCGCGCCGCCGTCTCCGAGGCCATCACCGAGCTGGTCGGCATGACCGTCGCCGAGATCAACGTCGCCGTCGTCGACGTGCACATCCCCGGTGACGACAAGGGCGACGAGTCGACCGAGAGCCGCGTCCGATGAGCGACTTCCAGCGCCCCGCGCCCACCGCCCCCGGCGGCCGCAGCACCGTCCTCGGCGTCGTGGTCGGCGCGATCCTCGCCTTCGCGGCCCTGATGTTCGGCTTCTGGGGCTTCGTCCTCACCGCCCTGTTCATGGCCCTCGGCGTCGTGATCGCCCGCATCGCCGACGGCACCCTCGACGTGCGCAGCCTCGTGGACGTGTTCCGCGGCCGCACCACCTCCCGCTAGGAGCCCACCGTGACCGCTCTCGACACGCGTCCCGCATCGCCGGTGGCGGGCACCGTCACCATCACCGTGCGCTCCATCGAGCGCGCCGCCGTGGCGATCGTCCACGAGGAGCTGGGCGTGGAGGTCTCCGCGATCCGCGTCCGCCTCTCCGACGACCGGGGCGGCCTCGCCCTCGCGGTGACCGCGCCGGTCGTCGTCGAGCCGGGCGCCTCCCCGTCCGGCGGCTCCCTGCTCGAGCGCCTGCACGGCGACCGCACCCGCATCGCCTCCCGCATGGAGGCGCTGACCGGCCGCACCGTCAGCCGGATCGACATCCGGGTCACGGGCACCCGCACCCGAAGCACGAGGAGAGTCGCATGAGCCCCGCACCGTCGGCGCCCGACACCCGCTACAGCCGCTATCTCCGCCGCGAGACCCACAAGTCCCGCTCCGCCGCGCAGATCATCGTCCTGGTGCTCATCGCCCTGGTCGCGGCGTACGTCGGCACGGAGGCGGTGCTCGCGATCCTCGGCGCCGCGCCTCTGCTCGCCGCGCCGTCCGCCCTGCTGGGCGCGATCGTCGGCGTCGCGTCGCTGGCGAACCCCGCCCTCATCGGCGTGGCCGTCGGCGCGGGAGTCCTCGCTCTCGTCCTGCTGGTGCTCGCCCTGGCGCCCGGCGCCCGGGCCCGCCACACCGTGGACGACGACCGCCTCGCCGTGGTCGTGGACGACGGCGTGATCGCCTCCTCCCTCGCCCGCGCAGCCCGCACGGCCGCCCACTCCCGGCGCGAGGACACCCGCGCCTCGCTCGGTCGGCGCACCGCACTGGTCGAGGTGACCCCCGCCTCCGGCATCGCGGTCGACCGCGACGCCGTGCAGAGCGCCGTCGACGAGGAGCTCGCCCGCATCGGCGCGAAGCCCGCCCCGCGCTCCACCGTCCGCGTCTCGACCTCCGGGAGGATCTGATGACCACGAGCAACCGCTTCGTCAACCGGCTCGTCCTGCTCGTCGTGGGTCTCGTGCTCGCGCTGGTCAGCGCCGGTGCCGTGCTGATCGCCGTCTCGCAGCCGGTCCGCGACTCCGTCCTCTCCTTCGCCGACGGCGAGGGCGCGGCTCTGGTGTCGCGGCTGTCCCCCGAGGAGGGCACCGTCTGGAGCGATGCAGCCGTCCTCTGGCCGCTCTACGCCGTCGTCGGGATCTGCCTGCTGGGCATCGTCCTCGCGCTGGTGATGGCCTTCGCCCACGGTCACGGCCGCACCGGCACCGTCCTCCGCGACGAGGCCGAGGGCACGCCCGCCGGAGGGATCGAGATCGCGACCGGCTTCGCCGAGGACGTCCTCGAGACGGCTCTCGCCGGGCGGACGGAGCTCCTCGACGTCACCGTCGCGGCCTACCGCCACGGATCCGAGACGGCGCTGAAGGTGCGCGTCCTCCCCCGCGGCGGCGTCTCGCCCCGCACCGTGGTCGACGCCGTGCACCAGGAGGTCGACGCGCTCGACGCCCTGCTCGGCGCCCGCCTGCCGGTCCTGCTCGAGGTCGCCTCGAGCGCCCGCGCCGGCTTCTCCAAGGAGGACCGGGTCGCCTGACCCCGGTCCCGCAGCTTCCCCGGCATCCGCCGGCGGATGGTCACACCGAACAGAAGGAGCCCCTCATGGGTGCAGACGACAAGATCCGCAACGCAGCCGAGAACCTGGTCGGCAAGGCCAAGGAGGCCGTCGGCAAGCTGACGGACAACGAGCGCCTCGAGGCCGAGGGCCAGGCCGACCAGACCAAGGCCCACACCAAGAAGGTCGGCGAGGACGTCAAGGACGTCTTCAAGAAGTGATCTGACCGGAACCTCGACGGGGCCGTCACCGCATCAGCGGTGGCGGCCCCGTCGTCGTGCGTGGTGCGTGGTGCGTCAGACGCCCCAGAACATGATCCGGCCGGCGGAGGCCGCGTCGATGCTCTGGTCGTGGTTGTCGGCGGTGTGCGAGGAGTAGAGGATCCTGTCGCCGTCGACGCTGGTCACGACGCCCGTGTGGTCCCAGTCGCCCGAGCCGTCCCAGTCGAACTGGACGATGTCGCCCGGCTTCACGCGGCTCCGCTCGGAGTCGGGGATCGCGGTCGCGCGCTCGGGGTGCGCGCCGAGGTAGGCGTTGAACGCGGTCGACGACGCCCAGGCGGAGCTGTAGCCGCCGGAGGAGGAGTAGCTCCACTCGCCGTCCATCTCCCAGCCGCGGGCGATCAGCGACTGCGAGGTGAAGTTGACGCAGTCGTTGCCCGAGATCACGCCGTACTGGGCCGAGTTGTAGTCGTTCCAGTAGGTGGAGAGGTAGTCGAGCTGCGAGGCCAGGCGGCTCGCGTCCAGCGCGGCCTGGGCCTTCGCGGCCTCGATCGCCGGGTCGGGCGTGTAGGCGAAGGTGATCGCCGAGGCGACGACCTTGGTGCTGGCGAGCACGCCGGTCGCGGCGGGGCTGGGAGTGGCGGTCGCGGTCGGGGCGGCGAGGTCGGTCGAGGCCTCGGCCGTCGTGCCCTCCGCGGTGCCCGACGTGTCGACGGCGGGCTGCACCGCGTCGGCCGGGGTCCCGTCGACGGTGACCGCCGCAGCGGAGTCGGTGACCGCGTCGAACGTGATGGCCTGACCGTCGGCGTCGAAGAAGGCGACCGGCACCTCCCCCGCGGCCTCTCCGTCGGCGGGAGGCGCGGTGACCGTGATCTGGTCGGGGTTGTCGACGGCGACACTGCCCTCGGCCTCGCCGAAGCGGACGGTGGCGACCGAGTCCAGGTTCGATCCCTCGAGCGTCACGCTCGTGCCGCCGGCGACGGTGCCGGAGGTGGTGGAGACGGAGCTGAGGACGACCCGGGCGGAGGCGGTGGTCGCGGGGAGCACGGCGACGCTGGTCGAGGTCGGAGCGGCGGACGGCGTCGCGGTGGCCGATCCGGCCGAGGAGCCGGTGCCGACGGTGAGGCTGAGGCTCGACGCGACGGCCACGACGACGAGCCCGCCGGAGACGGCGATCGCCAGCGTGCGCGGGGACGGGCGGAAGAAGGAGGCTCCGCGGCGGGCGGGTGCGGAGCGGAGCCGGTGCCCCTCCGCTTCGCGCCGGTCGCGGCGGGACGGGAACGACTCCTCGGGGGCCGGGTGCACCGGGGCGGGAGCCGAGGGTCGCGCGGCGGCCGCGGGAGCGGCGGGCCGGATGCGGCCCTCGCGCTCGCGGGCCTCACGACGGGTCAGCGGAGCGCCGGGGGTCGGCGCGGGAGTCGCGGGGTGGTCGGCGGGCACGGTGGAGCGGGTGGAGCGAGGGGGCACAGAGAGGTCTCACGGGTCGGCGGCTCGGCGGGGGACCGGGCTCGGGAGCAGGGGAAGCGGCTATGTCACCAGGCGGGGGTGGGAGACCCGTCAGACGGGCCTCTGAAAGCGCTCCGAATAACAGTACGGTAACGAGCGGCGCGTGTCACGCCCGATCGTGTCCGTCTGTGATCGCTAGATCGCCTAGGAAGTGGTTCCCGGCGCGTAATCGGGCGCATCCGGAAGGCCGAAGGCGCGCTCGAGCGTCTCGATGCCGGAGTCGTGCAGGTAGCCGGAGAGCGGGGTCCCGACGTACCGCAGGTGGTACGGCTCAGACTCGTACCCCGTGATCGGAGTGGTGTCGGGCTTGTAGCGCACGAGGAAGCCGAAGCGGTGGGCGTTGGCGCCGACCCACTGCCCCTCCGGAGTGTCGCCCCAGCAGATCTCGAGCGCGCACGCACCCGACGCTCCCACCACGTCGACCGCCCAGCCGGTCTGGTGCTCGCTGTGCCCCGGGCGGGCACTCGTCGCATCCGCTCCCGCCTGCCCGCGCGAGGACACCCAGCCCGCGTAGACGCTGACCTGGGTGTCGTAGGAGCGGTAGGCGCTCTGCACGGCCAGCGAGAGGCCGGCCTCGGAGCGGGCGGCGGCGAAGAGCGGGACGAGGGCGTCCGCGGTCGCCTGGCGCATCGGCTGGCGGTTGACGTAGGGCACGTCGGGGAAGGTCAGGTCGGCGGGGACGTAGTCGACCGGCGCGAGCGTCCGCAGCTTGTTGACGACGACCCAGGTGCTCGCCGGGTCGTCGACGGACTGCGCGGTGAGGTCGATCCCGGAGGCGGTGGGAGCGGGGGTCGGCGTGGGGGTGGTGGTCGGCTCCGCTGTGGGAGCCGAGGTGGTCGCGGCGGTGGAGGGCGACGGAGCGGGCGGCGCCGTCGAGGGGGTCGGCGAGGGCGCCGCTGCACCGTTCCCGATGGCGGCTCCGATCCCCAGCGCGGTCAGGCCCGCCGCGGCGGCCACACCCCCGATCACCAGGGCTCTGCGGCGGACGGAGTGCCCATCGGTCGGCTCGTTCTCGTTCGACGTCATCCTCCGAGCCTAGACAGACCCGTTCCTGCGCATCTGCTGAAGCACTGGCGATCGGTTCTGTCCACCCGTGCCCCTCCACGCGGGTCGCGCATATCCTCTAAGGATTCACATAAGCGGACCCCCTAGCTTGAGTGACAGCCACGACTCCGCGTGCGACCGCCCCCTCGGCCGCACGGCCCCCCACGGAGCCGTCGATGGAAGGACCCCATGCTCCGACCCCTCACCGCACCCTCCGTCCCTCTCGCCGCCCTCGCGCGGACGCTCGAGATCGCGGACGAGGGCGGCCTGACGGCCGAGATCAGCGGAGTGACGCTGATCGCCTCCGACGTCGAGCCCGGCGACCTCTTCGTCGCCCTGCCCGGGGTCAACCGCCACGGAGCCGAGTTCGTCGAGCAGGCCGTGGCACGCGGCGCGTCCGCCGTGCTGACCGACACCGCGGGCGCCGACGCCGCGCGCGCGACCGGTCTGCCCGTCCTCGTGGTCGACGACCCCCGCTCCCGTCTGGGCGCCGTGGCCGCCGCCGTCTACGGGACGGCCGAGCGCTCCCCCGTGCTGCTCGGTGTCACCGGCACCAACGGCAAGACGTCGACCGTGCACATGCTCGAGGGGATCCTCCGCCAGCTCGGCGTCGTGCCCGGCCTCAGCTCGACCGCGGAGCGCCACATCGGCGACACCTCGGTGACCAGCGGCCTGACCACCCCGGAGGCGACGGAGCTGCACGCGCTCGTCGCCCGCATGGAGGAGGAGGGCGTCGGCGCGGCCGCCATCGAGGTCAGCGCCCAGGCCCTCACCCGCCACCGCGTCGACGGCGTGGTCTTCGACGTCGCCGGCTTCACGAACCTCAGCCACGACCACCTCGACGACTACGGCGACATGGACACCTACTTCGGCGAGAAGGCGCAGCTCTTCCAGCCCGATCGCGCGCGCCGGGCCGTCGTCTCGCTCGACTCCCCCGCGGGCGCGCGCCTCGTCGAGGTCGCCGGAGTGCCGGTCACCACGATCACCTCCCTCCCGGGCGTCGACGCCGACTGGACCGTGACGGTGCTCGAGCAGGAGTTCGGCCGCACCCGCTTCCGGATCGGGAACCGCGAGGGCCGTGCCATCACGACCTCCGTGCCGATCATCGGCACCCACATGGCGGCCAACGCCGGGCTGGCGATCGTGATGCTGATCGAGTCCGGTCGGCCGATCGGCGAGATCCGCGCCGCGCTGCACCGCGACGGCGGAGTGGACGCCTCCCTCCCCGGCCGCACCGAGCGCGTCTCGGGCGACCGCGGCCCCACGGTGTACGTCGACTTCGGCCACAGCGCCGACGCCTTCGCTCGCACCCTGGAGGCCGTCCGCGAGGTCACTCCCGGCCGCGTGATCATGGTGTTCGGCGCCGACGGCGACCGGGACGCGCTCAAGCGCCCGGCGATGGCCGAAGCCGCCGTCCGGGGCAGCGACGTGCTGGTCGTCACCGACCACCACCCGCGCTTCGAGGACCCGGCCTCGATCCGGCGCACCCTCGTCGACGCCGCCCGCGCCGCACGTCCGGACGCCGAGATCCACGAGGTCGACGACCCCAAGCGCGCCATCCGCGTCGCCGTCTCCCTGGCGCACGAGGGCGACGCCGTCCTCTGGGCCGGCCCCGGGCACCAGAACTACCGCGACATCCTCGGCGTGCGCACGCCGTACTCGGCCCGAGCCGAGGCCCGCGCAGCGCTCCGCGAGGCCGGCTGGGCGGACGAGGCGGTCCCCGCTCCGGCCTGAGGCATCGCCCCGGCACGGCGGCCCTGAGATCCCGTTCAGGCTCGCCGGACGCCCTGTCGTGCTCTCCGCACGCGGTGTAACTTTGCGCAGCACGCAACGTTTGCGGCGGATCGCCGTGCCTGGACGCGTCCGCCAGACAAGGGGACCACCGTGGCCGACTCCGCCTCCGCTCCATCCGCTCCGACCTCGACGCCGTCCGGCGCCGTGATGTCGCACCGGCAGATCCTGTTCGTCATCTTCGGCCTGATGGCGGGGATGTTCCTCTCCTCGCTCGACCAGACCATCGTCGGCACCTCGATGCGCACCATCGCGGACGACCTCGACGGCCTCTCGCAGCAGGCGTGGGTGACCACCGCCTACCTGATCGTCTCGACGATCGCGACGCCGATCTACGGCAAGCTCTCCGACATCTTCGGACGCCGCCCGCTCTACCTGATCGCGATCGTGCTGTTCCTGATCGGCTCGACGCTCGCCGGCTTCTCGACCTCGATGCTCGGACTCGCCGGCTTCCGCGCCGTGCAGGGCCTCGGCGCCGGCGGGCTCATGTCGCTCGCGCTCACGGTGATGGGCGACATCCTGCCCCCGCGCGAGCGCGCCAAGTACCAGGGCTACTTCCTGGCCGTCTTCGGGATCTCCAGCGTCGTCGGACCGCTCATCGGCGGCCTGCTCGCCGGCACCCCCGAGATCCTCTTCATCACCGGCTGGCGCTGGGTCTTCCTGATCAACCTGCCGATCGGCGCCGTCGCGCTCTTCATCGTCGTGCGGTTCCTCCACCTGCCCAAGCCCGCCGGCAAGCGCTCGGTGCGGATCGACTGGTGGGGCGCCTCCCTCGTCGTCATCGCCGCGGGCCCGCTGCTGCTGATCGCGGAGCAGGGCCGCGAGTGGGGCTGGGGCTCGCCGATCGCGTGGGTCTGCTACATCGTCGGCGCGCTGGGCATCATCGGCTTCATCGCCGCAGAGCGGATGATGGGCGACGACGCGCTCATCCCCCTCAAGCTCTTCCGCTCGCCGACCTTCTCGATGGCGACCGTGCTGGGCGTCCTCGTCGGCTTCGGCATGTTCGGCGGCATGATGGCGATCCCGCTGTACCTGCAGCTGGTGAACGGCGCCACGCCGACCGAGTCCGGCTTCCTGATGCTGCCGATGATCCTCGGCCTGATGATCGCCTCGATCGTCTCGGGTCAGATCATCTCGCGCACGGGCCGCTACCGCGCCTTCCCGATCGTCGGCACCTTCCTGATGTCGGCCGCGTTCTTCTACTTCACCTTCGTGACGATCGACAAGCCGGTGATCTTCATGATGGGCGGGATGCTGATGCTGGGCCTCGGGCTCGGGCAGATGATGCAGACCCTCACCCTGGCCTCGCAGAACTCGGTCGACGTGGCGAACATGGGAGTCGCGACCAGCGCCTCCACGTTCTTCCGCCAGATCGGCGGCACCCTGGGCACCGCCGTGATCTTCTCGGTGCTGTTCAGCCGCATCCCCGACACCATCGCCGCGGCCTTCAAGAACCCGGCGCTCGCGGCGGATCTGCAGCGGGCCGCCACCGATCCGGCCGTCGCCGCGGACCCGGCCAACGCCGGGATCCTGAAGCTGCTGCAGTCGCAGGACACCGCCGCGATCGGCTCCGCGCTCGACGGCGACACCTCGTTCCTGAACACCGCGGACCGCGCCCTGTCGGCACCGTTCCTGACCGGGTTCAACGACGCGACCGTGACCGTGTTCCAGGTCGCGCTGGGTGTGGTCCTGCTGGCTTTCGTGCTCTCGTGGTTCCTCAAGACCCCGCCGCTGCGGGCGAAGTCGGCCATGCAGGAGGCGCACGACCTCGCGGCCGAGGACAGCGCGGAGGAGCTGCGCCGCACGGACCCGCAGCTGGCCGCGCGCGCCGGGGCCGACCTGGCCGCGGGCAGCATCGAGCCGGACGTCCGGACGGACTCGATCAGCACCGCTCCTCCCCGCGACGGGCACGGCGCCCACCGGGCCTGATCGGGAGGCGCCGGCCGCCCGCGTCCTGCGCTCCCGCTCCTCTGCTCCGGGGCGCCGCCTCCGCCGCCCGGACCCCGCCCTCACCGCGGTGTCCGGGCGCGGAGGCGGCGCCTCGTGGTCGTCCAGGGCGGGATGCCCCGCGTTCCGGGGCGAGAGAGCGCTCCACCGGGGCTCTAGGATGGTCGGACCGCTGCCGAAGGAGTCCGCAATGAGCGCCGCCCCCACCCCCTCCCCCCCTCCCCCCCCACCCC